>NZ_VLJG01000039.1:0-25904 GCF_007829415.1 Aminobacter sp. J44
CCCCGCCGGTCCCGCCTTCCGCCAATGCGGCACCGCCAGTGCCAGCGCCACCTGTTGCGGACGCCGGCGCATAGCCACCGGTGCCGCCCGCGCCGCCGTCACCAGCTGCCCCGCCTGCGCCGCCCGCACCGCCAGCTCCACCGGTGCCGCCCATGCCGGCCGGAGCGTTGCCGCCATCGCCGCCGCGGCCGGAATTGCCGCCGGTCGCGGTGTCGGTCGTGGTCGGGTCGGACTGGTAGGCAAGAAGAGCTGCCGCGATACCGAGCGCGCCGGCATCGCCCGCATCACCGGAGCTTCCGCCCGCGCCGGCATCGCCGGAGCTGCCGCCGTTGGCGTCGCCGCCGTCATCGCCGCGCGCGCCGTCACCGCCTGTCGGGCTGCCGCCGTCGCCGCCGCCAGCAGCAAACGCCGCCGCCGCGCCGAGACCGAAGCCGGCGCCAAGCCCAAGGCCGAAGCCATCGCCGCCGTTTCCGCCGCGACCGCCGTCGCCATAGCCGCCGTTTGCCGTGCCGGAGTCGCCGTAACCGCCGTCGCCATAACCGCCGGTCGCATCGCCACCTTCGCCGGTGCCGCCGGTCGCCGCGCTGCTGGCGCTGCCGCCATTGCCCTCACCGCCATACGCCTCGCCGCCCCAGGCGTTGCCGCCATCTGCGCCGTCGCCGCCATTGGCATCGGCATATCCGCCGCCGCCGCCACCGCCGCCGCCGGCCGCGATGCCGTCACCGGCCTTGGCGAAACCGCCGCTGGCCGTCAGGTCCTGCGTGAACGGGCCGGTGTTCTCGACCGTCGCATTCTCCAGCGTGTCATTGTCCTGGAGATTGGCGTTCTGGCTGATGACGTTGCCGACATCATTGCCCTGGCCATTCAGCGAATTGCTGAGTACGTCGTTGAACTTGACGTTGAACATGCCGTTGATTTCGCTGTCGGTCATGTCGATGTCGGCGAAATCGTCGTCGGAGGGCTCGTAGCCCTCGAGGCCGACGTCAACATTCACGTCCACCGTCGTGGCGTTCAGGTTGGCGTTGAAATTGGCATTGCCGTTGAAGTTGGCGTTGCCATTGCCGTTCAGGTTACCGTTTCCATTGAGGTTACCGTTGAGGTTCTCGCTGTACTGGGCTTGTTCCTGGCCCTGTCCCTGCGCCTGGTCCTGATCCTGACCCTGGTCCTGATTTTGGGTCTGGTTGCTGTTGTCGTTCGGGTCGTACCTGTCCTTGCCGTTCTTGCGTGACATGGTTCTGTCCTCGCTCTGGAACCGCACAGGCTTGACCGCCATTCATCTCCGTGGGGCCTTCACCGTGCGGATGTTGAACATCAAGAGGTGATGTGACGGGGTCTTGAGCGCGCAACGACGCGATCATCCACCCCTCATTCGGGCGTGGCTGCTGATGGATGTTCCTCCCTGATCTTTTTCTTTGCGGGCGGATTTCGACGGCGGGGGCTGTTTAAAAAGATTGCGACTGGAGGTCGTGCCAGGTGCCGTCTTACCCGTCCTGAGCGCCGTGCAGTGTGTCCCGGACGATGGAAACGGATAAGCCGACAGTTAGGTCTAGTAGCTTGGTAGCTGCCCGGACGATCAGGTCTTCAATCCAACGGTCAGGATCTTCTACCGCTCGTAGCCTAAATCAGGTCGGGAAGCCGAATTTCTCGGTGATCTGCCAGAACAGCCGGTTGATCCCGACGAGCTCGGCGATGCTGGCGCGGATGCGCGCGACCTCGTCATCGTCGAGCGCCTCGATCTTGCCGTAGCGGATTTCGTCCTTGGTATCGACGATGCGCAAGAGCTGGGTCATGCCCTTGCCGCTGTCGGGATCGAAGGAATAGATGCAATGGTTGAACTTGTTGCGCAGCTTGGCCTCTTCCGAGAGGCGGCGCGTGGCGTCCAGCACCGCCGCGCGGCAGTCTGCCGGCGTCGACTGCATCTTGGCCAGCCGCTCTACGAGGTCGATGCGCGCGCGCGGCGTGTTCAGCGTCAGGAAGATGACGACGGCCGTTTCCTTGTCCACCCGCGCCAGCCCGGCGATCATGTGAATGAGCAGGCTTTCGGTGTTGGTCCAGGTGTAATTGAGCTGGCCGACGAGGAGCAGGACGTCCTGGAACTTCGGCATGTGTGTCAGGCTGAAAGCGGCGGCGCGTCGCTGCCGCCGTCGAGCCGTGCCGCAATCGCACGCGCCGTGGCCCCGTTGGCGCGCTCGAGATAGAGCACGGCCGCCTCGGTGCGGTTGTGCACGCCGAGCTTGGTGATGATGTTGTGGATGTGCAGCTTCACCGTGTGCTCGGACAGGCCGAGATCGGCGGCGATGATCTTGTTCTGCTGGCCGCGCGCGACGCGGGATAAAATGCCGAGCTCGCGGACGGTAAGGTCGAGCATAGCCACCTCGTGCCCTGGCGGCGCATTGGGCATAGCCGGCGGTATGTTTGGCGCAGGTGCCGGATGCACCGCCGCCACCTCGTCAATACGAACGACGGGCCGCGCCGCCTTGAAAAGACTGCCCGGAAAGCATTCGCCGCCGCGCAAGAGGATGCGCAGGATCGACAACAGCACGTCGAGATTGACGTTGAGCGGCAGGATGCCCCGCACCATGCCGGTGTCGATCTCGTGCAGCTGGCTGGCGAGGTAGCGAACGTCCTCGTCGATCAGGATGGCGAAATGCGCGGCCGGATGATGGCGCGCGATCTCGGGATGCAGGGCGGTCAGCTCCGCCATCTGGCGGAAATCGACGACGATCAGCTGCGCCTCGGCATCGAAGCCGGCGAGAAGGAGCCGCAGATCCGGGACACACTGTACAGTGAGCCAGGAGAACTCGCGCTCGATGGCGGCTTCGACGGCACTGGAGATGACGCCATGGCTGGAGACGAAAATCAGGGTCCGCAAAGCGGTACCCGCGGCCGGCGTCATCCGCACCCCTGCGCTCTTTCCCGCCGCACTCTCTCTCCCTGAATAAGGCATCGCAGATATCTTTCTGCTTATGCTCTAGCTCGGCGTGATCAGCATCGCCGAAGCTATCCTCCTCATTTACCTTAAAAAATAAACGCTCCGACCGGAATAGAACGAACGATCTATGTAACGATAAGTGATCTAGTTGAAGTTGATGAGCGCAGAAGCCTTGTAGCTCCTTCGTTAGGTGGAAGCAGGTGCCGTCCCCCGCCTGAAGCCGCGCGTCGCCTGGATGAGTTCGCGGGTGTAGGGCGACTGCGGCTCGCCCCGGCGCAGCGTTTCGGCGTCGGTTAGCTCGATCATCTCGCCGTTGCGCATGACGAGAAGCCTTCGGCAAAGATGCGTGACCACTGCAAGATCGTGGCTGACCAGCACGTAGGTCAGCCCGCGTTCGGCGCGCAGGCGCTCGAGCAGGTTGAGGATTTCCGCCTGCACCGAGGCGTCGAGCGCGGAGGTCGGCTCGTCGAGAAGCACCACCTTCGGGTTCAGGATCAGCGCGCGGGCGATCGCGACGCGCTGGCGCTGGCCGCCCGACAGCTGGTGCGGATAGCGGAAGCGGTAGCCGGGACCAAGACCGACCTCCTCAAGCGCCGCGACGATGCGGCGGTCCTGGTCGCGCAGGCCATGGATCGACAGCGGCTCCGAGAGGATACGGTCGACGGTCTGGCGCGGATGGAGCGAACCGTACGGATCCTGGAACACCATCTGCACGGTCGCATAGAATTTCTGGTCGCGCGGCGTCTTCACGGGCGCGCCCGCAATCGCGATCGAGCCGCGTGCGACGGGCGCGAGGCCACAGATCGCCCGCAGCACCGTCGACTTGCCGGAGCCGGACTCGCCGACAAGGCCGAATGCCTCGCCTTCCTCGACCTCAAGCGAGAAATTCTTCACCGCCTCGACACGCAGGCGCCCGGTGCCGAAGACGATCGAAAGATCACGGATGTCGATCATCATTTCGCCCACTCCGGATCGCGCTCCAGCGTCGGCAGCGGGKGCGACGAGCCGCTGATCGACGGCAGGCAGTTCATCAGCCCGCGCGTGTAGGGATGCTGCGCGGAGGAAAGATCGCCCGAGGCGAGCTCCTCCATCACCTTGCCGCCATACATGACCAACACCCGGTCGCAGAAGGACGAGACGAGCCGCAGGTCATGGCTGRTGAAGATCAGCCCCATGCCGCGCTCGGCGACCAGCCCGTCGAGGATGCGCAACACTTCCTGCTGTACGGTCACGTCCAGCGCCGAGGTCGGCTCGTCGGCGATGAGGAAATCGGGGTCGGTGATCAGCATCATCGCGATCATCACCCGCTGGCCCATGCCGCCCGACACCTCGTGCGGGTAGAGCGAAAACACGCGCTCGGGGTCGCGCAGCCGCACGGCCTCCAGCATGGCAAGCGCCTTTTCCTGCGCCTCCCTTTTGCCGGCGCGGGCGTGGGCGAGATAGGTTTCCACCATCTGCTTGCCGATCGTCATGACCGGATTGAGCGAGTATTTCGGGTCCTGCATCACCATCGCCATGCGCCCGCCGCGCAGCGAGCGCAGCGTGCGGCGCGAGGCTTTCAGCAGGTCGATGCCGTCGAAGGTGAGGCGCCTAGCAGTCACTTCGCCCGGCGGCGGGGTGAGGCCAAGCAGCGCGCGCGCCGTCTGCGACTTGCCGGAACCGGACTCGCCGACGATGCCGAGCCGCTCGCGCCCGAGCGAGAACGACACGCCCCGCACGGCCTCGACCGTGCCGGTGCGAAGATGGAAGCGGACCCTGAGGTCCTCGACTTCGAGAAGCGGCGCGCCGGTCATTTTTCCGCCTTCGGGTCGAGCACGTCGCGCAGGCCGTCGCCGAGCAGGTTGAAGCCGAGCGAGACGACGAAGATGGCGATGCCGGGCATGGTCGCAACCCACCAATAGTCGATGATGAACTGGCGGCCCGAGGCGATCATCGCGCCCCACTCCGGCGTCGGCGGCTGCGCGCCGAGGCCGAGGAAGCCGAGGCCGGCGGCCGTCAGGATGATGCCGGCCATGTCGAGCGTGACGCGAATGATGACCGAGGGCACGCAGAGCGGCATGATGTGGCGGGTGATGATGCGGAAAGGCGAGGCGCCCTGCAGGCGCACCGCCACCACGAAGTCGCTGTTGCGGATCGTCAGCGTCTCGGCGCGGGCAATGCGCGCGTAGGGCGGCCACGAGGTGATCGCGATCGCGATGATCGCGTTGACGATGCCGGGCCCGAGCGCGGCGACGAAGGCGAGCGCGAGGATCAGGCGCGGGAAGGCGAGGAAGATGTCGGTGATGCGCATCAGCACAGCGTCGATCCAGCCGCCCATGTAGCCGGAGACGGTCCCGATCAGGAGCCCGACGGGCATGGCGATAACCGTCACGAGCATCACGACCATCAGCGTGAGCCGCGAGCCGTGGACGAGGCGCGAGTAGATGTCGCGCGCCTGGTTGTCGGTGCCGAGCCAGTGCGCGGCGCTTGGCGGCTGCAGGCGCTCGGTGCGAAGGTCGCCACCGACCGTGGGCGAATGGGTGGCGAGCTGGTCGGCAAAGATCGCAACAATAATGAGAACGAGGACAATGAAGAGGCCGAACATCGCAAGCGGGTTGCGCGAGAACGCGACCCACGAGCGGTAGGCATTGCCAAGCCGCGCCTGTGCGCGCGAGCGCGGCTCGCTGGTGGTCAGCCATTCGCGCAGGCTGCTCTTGCCGGAAGGTGCCGCAAGCTCTGCCATCTCAGCGCGTCCTCGGGTCGAACAGGCGGTAGAGAAGGTCGGAGAAGGTGTTGACTGCAACGAAGACGATGCCGATTACCAGCGTGCCGCCGAGCACCGCATTCATGTCAGCATTCTGCAGCGAATTGGTGATGTAGCGGCCAAGGCCGGGCCAGGCGAACACCGTCTCGGTCAGCACCGAGCCCTCGAGCAGGTGGGCGTAGGAGAGCGCGATCACCGTGATCAGCGGCACGGCGGCATTGCGCAGCGCGTGGCCCCAGATGATGCGGGTTTCGGAAAGACCCTTCACGCGGGCGGTGGTGACGTACTCCTGCGACAGCTCGTTGAGCATGAAGGAGCGGGTCATGCGGCTGATATAGGCGAGCGAATAGTAGCCGAGCAGCGCCGACGGCAGCGCGATGTGCGAGATGGCGTTGCGGAAGACGGCCCAGTCGCCGGCAAGCGCCGCATCGACCAGCACCATGCCGGTCACGGGCGTCAGCATGTATTCGTAGGTGACGTCGAGGCGTCCCGGCCCCGCCACCCAGCCGAGCTTGGAATAAAACACCAGCAGGCCGAGAAGCCCGAGCCAGAAGATCGGCGCGGAGTAGCCGACAAGGCCGATGACGCGCACGAAATGGTCGGCGAACTTGCCGCGCTTGACCGCGGCGGCCACGCCGAGCGGAACGCCGAAGATGGTGCCGAGCAGGGTGCCCAGCGTCGCAAGCTCAAGCGTGGCCGGGAAGTAGCGCACGACATCCTCGACCACCGGGCGCGAGGTGAGGATCGAATTGCCGAAGTCGGCGCGGAAAACATTGCCGATATAGATCGCGAACTGGTGCCAGAGCGGCAGGTCCAGCCCCATTTCCTCGCGCACGCGGGCATAGACATGCGCCGGCGCGCGGTCGCCGACCACGGCAAGCACCGGATCGACTGGCACGATGCGGCCGATGAAGAAGGTGACTGCCAGCAGGCCGAACAGGGTGATCGCCAGCATCAGCAGGAATCGGCCGGCCGCAACCGCGAACGTCAGGAGAGCGCGTGAACGCTCCCCCGGCGTGGTGTCATTGACGGCATCGGTCATCAGGCGGGATCAGTCCTTTCGGGCCAGGCCGAACTGGTTGGCGTCAAAGGAAGGTCCGATGATGAAGCCGCTGACATTGTCGCGCATCGCCGCGACCTCGATTTCCTGGAACATGATCACGTAGGGACCGGTCTCCATGACCTCGCGCTGCATTTCCTCATACATTGCGGCGCGCTTTTCCGGATCCTGTTCGAGGACGGCGGCGCGGGTCTTCTTGGTCAGCTCCGGAATGTCCCAGGCGTTGCGCCAGGCGAGCGGCTTGGCGGACGCGCCGTCGGAGTTGTCAGGGTTCGCCGCGAACGCGTCGGCATTGGTGTTCGGGTCCTGATAGTCCGGGCCCCAGCGGCCAATGTAGATGTCATGCTCGCGGGCGCGGTACTTGGTCAGCGTCTGCGCGCCGTCGCCCGGGATCAGTTCGAGCTTGACGCCGGCCTGCGCGAAGGTCTGCTGGATCGCCTCGCCCATGCCGGTGATGTCCGGCGTATTGCGGGTATCCATCGTCACCGAGAAGCCATCCGGAAGGCCCGCCTTGGCAAGCAGCTCCTTGGCCTTCTCCGGATCGAGCTGGAACGGCGTGTCGTTGACCGCGCCGAGGAAGCCCTTCGGCAGGAACGCCTGGTGCACCTGCACCTGGCCGGCCATGATCGTGTCGGCAATCGCCTGGTAGTCGACCAGGTACTTGAGCGCCTGGCGCACTTCCGGCTTGGCGAGCGTCTCGTTCTTCTGGTTGAGCCCGAGATAGTAGATGCCGCCCTTGTCGCCGGTCTCGATCTTGATGCCCTGCGCTTCCTTCAGCGCCGCGATTTCCTCGGGGCCGAGATTTCGGGCAATGTCGATGTCGCCGCGCTCGAGCATCAGGCGCTGGGTCGAGCTTTCCGGCACGTGCTGGTAGATGACGCGCGCAAGCGGCGCCTTCTCGCCGGCGTAGTTCTCGTTGCGCTCCAGCACGACCGCCTCGTTCGGGCGCCACTGGCGCAGCGCGAACGGGCCGGAGCCGGCATAGTTGCGCTTCAGCCATTCATAGCCGAGGTCGCCGTTCGCCTCGTTCTCCAGCACCAGCTTCTTGTCGACGACGGACGCCACCGTCGAGGTCAGGCAGTAGAGCACGAAGGTCGGCGCATAGGCCTGGTCCATCTCGAAGGTGAACTCGTAGTCGCCGGTCTGGACGATCTTCTGTTCGACATTGTCGGCGGTGAAGCCGAACTGGGTGAGGATGAAGGCAGGCGACTTGTCGAGCTTGACCGCGCGCTGCAGCGAGAACACCACATCCTCGGCGGTGAGGTCGTTGCCGGAGGCAAACTTGCTGCCCTGGCGGATCTTGAAGGTGATGGTCTTGCCGTCCTGCGACACTTCCCAGGACTCGGCAACCACGCCGAACAGCTTCGAGACATCCTTGAGGTCGTAGCCGATCAGGCGCTCGTAGGTGTTGCCCATCATCTCGGCGGCCGAGAATTCGAACACCTCCGCCGGATCGAGCGTGATGATGTCGTCGAACTGCCACGCCATCACAAGTGTATCTGGCGGAGTTTCTGCCTTGGCGGGAGCAAATGTCAGCGCGAACATTGCGCTGGCGGCAATAAGCGTCGCCAATCTCTTCATCATAAGTTCCCTCTGTTTTTAGTTATCTCTTGCCGGCGGCTGGGGCCAATCATGGCCTCACTTTTCAATGCTTGTCCAGCCGGTAGAAGAAACGCGGCCCCGGCACATGCACGATGCGCCGGGGCCGGGAGTGGCGACTATCGGAATGCAGCGGGTGCTAGTCCTCCGGAAGCCGGTTGCCGGCATGATCCTGGCGCTGCTCGTTGCGGATCTGCGCACCGTCCAGGCCCCGCTCGTCATTGTGCTGCGCCTTGTCGCGGTTGGAGAGGATGTCGTTCTCGCCAACGAGGTCGCGCGGAAGCTCAGAGTTGGCGCCGCTGCCGTCGCCCTTGCCCTGCGCGCCCGCGCCGATCTTCTTCTTGCTTGCATTGGCCATGATGATCTCCTTCGCGCCGGTCAGCCGCCCTTCTGCCGCGGATTGTGGGTGTGGTGGCTGTCCTTCTCGCCTCCGCCGCCCGAAACTTTGCTGGTGCGCCGCTCGTCACTGTCGGCGGGTGGCTTGTTGATCTCGAGCGGCGCCTTGGCATTTTCGTGCGAGGCGCCGGGGCCGCCCTGGCGGATGGTGTTGGGATGCTTGGTCGAGGTGGACATGTTCAACGATCCTGCTGATGGCCCTGATGGGTGGTGTTGACCTTCGAGTTGCCCTGCTGGCCCTGCCTGTCAGGGTTGTCGGCGCCGTGGGTGCCATGCTGCCGCGTATCGGCTGCAACAGTGCGGTGTTCGCCCGGGCCTTTGGTGCTCTGGTTCTTGCCCGGGACTGGCGGCATCTTGCTGGACATTGGAATCTCCCTTTCTTGTGGGAACCCAACCGTCCTGTCCGTGCGATGTTCCCGGAACAACGCAGTTCCACTGGGGTTCGGCAGCAGTGTTGATCGTGCGGGAGTGAGCATGAAGATCCTGGTGAACGGCGCCGCGGGCCTGATCGGCAGCGCGGTCTGCGCGCGGCTGGCGCGCGACGGCCACGACGTCGTCGCGGCGGTGAGACATCAAGGCGACCGCCGGCCCCCAGGCTCGACCGCCGTCGTCGTCGTCGAGATGGGCAGCACACCGGCGGGGCGCTGGGCCGAGCTGCTTCAGGGCGTGGACGTCGTCGTCAATTGCGCCGGCACTTTTCAGGACAGCGCCCGCGACAGCACCAGCGCCGTACACGTCACAGGCGCCGACCAGCTGTTTTCCGCCTGCGAGGTCGCTGGCGTGCGGCGTGTCATTCATTTCTCCGCGATCGGCGTCGACAGGGAAACGCCTTCCGCATTTTCCGCCACCAAGCGCGAGGGCGACGAGAACCTCAAGCGGCGCAATCTCGACTGGGTGATCCTGCGGCCATCGGTGGTGCTCGGACGCGGCGTTTACGGGGCGAGCGCGCTGTTTCGCGGCCTCGCCGCCCTGCCGCGGCTGCCCTTGATGCAGGGCACGGGCGAGCTGCAGGTCGTGCAGCTCGATGACGTCGCCGAAACCGTGGCGCGGCTGGTGGCAAAGGACGCACCGGCGAAGCAGGAAATCGAACTCGTCGGACCGGAGCGCCTGTCCTTCGCGGATGTCATTGCCGAATACCGCCGCTGGCTTGGCTGGAAGCCGGCCAGAGCCTTCGCCGTGCCGCGCTTTCTCGAGACCTTGCTCTACAAGCTGGGCGATGCGGCGGGCTGGCTCGGCTGGCGTCCGGCGGTGCGCTCGACCGCTTCACGCGAGATCGGCCGCGGCGCGGTCG
The DNA here is from genome assembly GCF_007829415.1 of Aminobacter sp. J44. NCBI lineage: Bacteria > Pseudomonadati > Pseudomonadota > Alphaproteobacteria > Hyphomicrobiales > Phyllobacteriaceae > Aminobacter > Aminobacter sp. J44. The sequence continues at coordinate 10,022 of NZ_VLJG01000039.1, forward strand.
GCGACGGCACTGTCAGGCGTGAGGCAACCGGCATCGAACCCGTTTCGCTGCGCGCGGCACTCGCCGCCCAGCCTGCGACGGTGCAGGAACGCTGGTTCGCGCGGCTCTTCCTGCTCAAGCCCGTCATCTTCGTGGTGCTCGCGGCCTTCTGGCTGGCAACCGGCATCATCTCGCTCACGGTGGGCTACGACATCGGCGTCGGGCTGATGCTGGCGGGCGGTGCCGGGATCCTTGCAGGCCCAAGCGTCGTTGCCGGGGCACTTGCCGACATCATCATCGGGCTATCGATCAGTTTCAGGCGCACGACGCGGCTTGGCCTTTGGGGGGCAATCCTTCTGTCGCTGTTCTACGCGGTCGCCGGTACGCTCATCCTGCCGGAGCTTTGGAAGGAACCGCTCGGACCGCTCCTCAAGATCTGGCCGATCCTCGTGCTCCATTTCGTGGCGCTCGGCATTCTGGAGGAGCGCTGATGCTCTATTTCTTCCTGAAATTCCTGCACATCATCGGCGCGGCTGTGCTGCTCGGGACCGGGGCGGGCATTGCCTTCTTCATGCTGATCGCGCACCGCACCGGCAATCCGCAGGTCATTGCCGGTGTTGCCCGCATCGTCGTCATCGCCGACTTCCTGTTTACGGCCACGGCCGTGGTCGTTCAGCCGATCACCGGCCTCCTCCTGGTCTGGCACCTCGGCTACTGGCTCACCGACCACTGGATCATCCTGTCGATCGCCCTCTACATCATCACCGGCATGTTCTGGCTGCCGGTGGTCTGGATGCAGATGGAGATGCGCCGGCTGGCGGAAGCTGCCGTCGCCTCGGGCTCCCCGCTTCCCGAGCGTTACCATTTCCTGTTCCGGCTGTGGTTTGCCTTCGGCTTCCCCGCCTTCGCCGCCGTGCTGGGCATCTTCTGGCTGATGATCCAGCGCCCGGCGGAGATCTGGTGAGGGCTAGCGGCTAGTCCCCGCAGCTTCTCCCGCCAGATAACCAAGCGCGATGGCGGTGAGGAGGCCGTTGCCGGAGAGGTAGCCGGAGACGTCCGGGCCCGAGACGCCGCACGCGGCACCGCCGGTGGCGAAGAGGTTGGGGAAGGGGGAACCGTCGAGGCCGAGGACGCGGGCGGTTTCGTCAACGACAAGTCCGCCTTGCGTGTGGAACAGCGCGCCGGTGACCTTCACCGCGTAGAAGGGAGCGGCAAGGGCCAGCTTGGTTGTAAAGTCGCGGCCGAAGGGGTCGGCAGTCGCCCCGCATTGCATCTCGCCAACGGCAGAGAGGGTGGCTTCCAGCCTGTCGGCGTCGACCGAAATGGCGGCGGCAAGCGAGCGGGCGTCCGGCGCGGTGCGGATGGCGCTCGCCTCAAACGCTTCGCGATAATCCGGGAAGTTGAGCGCGAAGTCGTGGATGCGCCGGTCGTAGACGTTCCAGGCAAAGCCGCCGGGCTGGGCGAGCACGTTCACCGCCTGCTCGGAATAGCCGCCGTGCTCGTTGGAGAAGCGCTCGCCATTGGCGTTCACCTGAATGCCGCCCTCCATCATCACCGCCCAGGTGATGAGGATCTGCTGCGGATAGGCGAGCGAACCGTGGCCCTGATAGCCGGAGAGGTGGCGAAGCTCCGCGCCCAGCTTCTCGCCCCAAAGCACCGCGTCGCCACGGTTGCCGGCATGGCCGTGATAGACGGCACTCGCCATTTCCGGGATATGCTGCTTCACCAGATCCGGATCGCCGCCATAGCCATTGCAGGCCAGCACCAGCGCCTTGCAGGCAAGCTGTTCCTCGCCGCCATCGGCGCGAGCAATGCGACAGCCGACGATCTTCTTGCCGTCAGCGAACAGGCCGGTCACATGCGCGCCGGTGGCGACCATGATGCCGGCGGCATCCGCCGCCGCGGCAAGCCGCTGCAGCAGCGCGGCACCCGTGCGCTCAGGCACCGCGTGCATGCGGTGGCGGCTGTGGCCGGGGTAGAGAAAATCGTCGAGCACCAGCCATTCGAGACCGTGGCTGTCGGCGAGCCATTCGAGCGCCGGGCCGATGGCCTTGCTCACCGTTGCCGCGAGCGCAGCATCGCCGGTTCCGTGGTTCTTGGCGGCAATGTCGGCGGCAAAAAGCTCCGGCGTGTCGTCAGCGATACCGATCGCGCGCTGGAAGCGCGTAGCGGGCGCCGGCACGAAGCCGGACGACATCGAGGTCGAGCCGGTCGGCTTTGCGTCACGCTCCAGCACCAGCACCTCGGCGCCGGTTTCAGCCGCGCGCAGGGCCGCGACCAGCCCGGCCGCACCCGCGCCGATGATGGCGACGTCGATCTCGACGTCGGCGCGCATCGCGGAAGCCGGCAGGATCTCGCTCATGCTGCAACCATTCCGATCGCGTCGGCGATGGTGACGACTTTGGTAATCGACGACAGGTCCTGCAGTGCCGCCTCATGCGTGCGGTGCGAGAAGGCGGCGCAGCCATCCTCCAGCACGAAGGTCCTGAAGTCGCGCACATGCGCGTCGCGCACGGTCGAGGCGACACCCCCATTGGTGACGATGCCGCAGACGAACAACGTCTCGATCCCCGCCTTCTTCAGCACGAATTCGAGCCGCGACTGGAAGAAGGCCGAATAGGCGACTTTTTCGACGTAGAAGTCGGCGGGTTGCAAAAGGTCTACCAGCTGGTGGCCCCAGGCGCCGGGCTGGAAGTCGCCCTTTTTGAGGAACGGCCGCAGCTCTTTCAGATGCGGCGAGATCAGCGGCTCGCCGCCGCGCCCCGGCACCAGCGTGAACTGGGTCGAGACGACATAGCCGCCCTTTGCCCTGAGGGTGTCAGCCAGCGGCTTCACCTTCTGCGGCAGCGCGGCAATCGCCTCCGCCGTCTGGCCAGCACGGCCATAGGCGCCCCTGGGGTCGAGAAAATCGTTCTGCAGGTCGACGATCAGCAGCGCGGTTTTCGTCGGGTCGATGGCGGCGTGGCTCATGCGGCGCTCCTTGAGATGATGAGATTGCCGAAGGCATCGACGCGCCCCTCAAGGCCCGGATCAACGAAGATGGTGGTGTCTGCCTGTTCGAGGATTGCCGGGCCCTTTACCGTCGCGCCGACGCCGAGTTCGAGGCGGTCGTAAATCGGCGTGTCGTGCCACTTGCCGTCGGCAAAGACCTTTCGCGTGCCGGTCTGGCATTCGTCAGCGGTCTTGCTGGTGCCTGGCGCGAACGAGCTCATGTCGAACTGCGGCCGGCGGCCGACCACGGCCACGCGATAGTTCATCACGCGCATCGGGATGCCGTCGAGCAGGCGGCCAAAGGCTTCCAGATAGGCCGCGTTGAAGGCCGCGCGGATCGCGTCGGTGGTCAGCCCGTCTTCGCCGATCTCCAGCGGCACCGAGACCGTGTGCGTCTGGCCGAGATAGAGCATGTCGAGCTCGTAGATACGGTCGACGCGCTCGAAGGCGACGCCCGCCTGGTCGAGCAACGCCGCCGTCTCGCCGGCAACGCGCACCATCTCCTCGCCAAGCGAGGCGGCATCGATGCCATCGAGCAGGCGGTTGACCGTCTGCACGCGGTCGTGGCGCATGTCGGCGACCACGCAGCCGAGCGCCGAGGTTACGCCCGGGAAGCGTGGCACCAGCGCGGATTTCAGGCCGACTTCCTTGATGAGCGCGCCGGTGTGCAGCGCGCCGCCGCCGCCGAACGGCATGGCCGCGAAGGTTGCCGGATCATGGCCGCGCTCGATGGAGACGAGGCGAATGGCGCCCGCCATCTTGGCGTTGGCGATCTTGAGAATGGCTTCCGCCGCATCCTCGACGCTGAGGTCGAGCGGGTCGGCGATATGCCTTGCGACAGCCGCGCGCGCTGCCTCGACATCGAGGCGCGCGAGCTTGCCGCCGATCGGGCGCTCTGCGTTGATGCGGCCAAGCACGACGTTGGCGTCGGTGACGGTCGGGCGCTCATTGCCGAGGCCGTAGCACACGGGGCCCGGATCGGAGCCGGCGGATTCGGGTCCGACCTGCAGGATGCCGCCATTGTCGATGCGGGCGATCGAGCCGCCGCCCGCGCCGATGGTGGAGATTTCGATCATCGGCGTGCGCACGACGAGGCCAAAGTCGATCGCCGTCTGTGCGGCAAGCGCGCTTTCGCCGTTCGCCACCAGCGAGACGTCGAACGAGGTGCCGCCCATGTCGCAGGTGATGATGTTGGGAAAGCCGGCGGCCCTCGCGATCGCCTGGCCGGCCATCACGCCGGCGGCGGGACCGGAGAGCGCGGTGCGGACCGGGAAGCGCTTGGCGGTGTCGATCGACATGACGCCGCCGTTCGACTGCACGATCAGGATATCGCCCGCAAAGCCGCGCTCCTTCAGCGTCTTTTCGAGCCGGTCGAGATAGGAGGAGACGACGGGCTGGAGATAGGCGTTGAGGGCCGCGGTCGAAAGCCGTTCGAACTCGCGGATTTCCGGCACGATCTCGGTTGCGGCAGTGACATAGCCATTCGGCCAGACGGCGCGCACCGTCTCGACCGCGCGGCGCTCATTGGCGTCGTTGGCATAGCCGTTGACGAAGAAGACGCAGACGGATTCGCAGCCGGCCGCCAGCAGCTGCTCGGCCTGGCCGCGCACCTCGTCGTCATTGACGGCAACGCGCACCGTGCCGTCGGCCAGCACGCGCTCGTCGACCTCCAGCCGGTGCTCGCGGCTGATGACAGGCGTGTACTGGCCCCACAGGCCCCAGGTGGCCGGGCGGTCGCGCCGGCGCATCTCGATCACGTCGCGAAAACCCTTCGTCGTGATGATGCCGGTCCGCGAGCCCTTGCGCTCGAGCAGCGCGTTGGTGCCGACCGTGGTGCCGTGCACGACGGTGGCGATTTCGGAAAAGTCAGGGACGATGCGGGCGATGCCCTCGGCAAAGCCCTTCGACTGATCGCCGCGGGTGGACGGGATCTTGGTCGTCTGAACCTTACGGTCGATCTGGTCGTAGACGAAGATGTCGGTGAAGGTTCCGCCGACATCCACGCCGATCACATAGCGCTTCGCAGCCATCACGCGGCATCCTTGTTGCTGGTCTTGACGGGGTGGTTGTAGGTCTCGGCCGCGGCCTCGGGTGTGACGAAGCCGAGCGCGACGTCGCGTTCGATCAGCGTCGGATCGCGCTCCTCGACCTTGCCATAGCCGCCGCCGCCGGGCGTTTCGAGGCGCACGCGCTGTCCGCGCTTCAGCTTGATTCCGACCATTTTCGACGCCATCGGCGGGCTGTGCTCGCCGTCATCCTGCTGGTAGGTGAAGCGGTTGAGGACGGCATCCTTGCCGCCGGCGACGCCCTTGGGCGCGAAGCGGCCGCGCTCGCCGAACAGGAAGACGTCCGCTTCCTCTTCCAGAAGCTCGATCTCGTAGATCGCGCCAAGGCCGCCACGGTGGCGTCCCGCGCCGCCGCTGTCAGGCCGCAGCGCCCACTGCGTGAACATGACGGGGTAGGCGGCCTCGAGGATTTCCAGCGGCGGGATGGTCGCGGTCGAGATCGGAGCGTTGCCGTGATTGAGGCCGTCGCCCTCCGGATGCCCGCCATGGCCGCCGCCGAAGAAGGAGAACATCACCCAGCGCTTGCGGTCCGGACCGCGATAGCCGGCCAGCGACAGCGCGTTGATGGTCCCGTACGCGCAGCCATTGGCGCGCTCGGGCGCGATCTTCGCGATCGCCTGGAAGACGACATCGATGAGGCGCAGGATCGTCTCGGTGTAGCCGCCAACCGGCTTCGGTGCGGTGACGGAGAGAAGGCTCTCCTCGGGGATGATGAACTCGACCGGTTCGAGCACCCCGGCATTGGCCGGCACGTCGCCGAAGACGTGTTTCAGCGCGACGTAGCAGGAGGCAATGGTCGTCGCCCGCGAAATGTTGACCGGACCAGCGCAGGCGGGCGAGGAGCGCGAAAAGTCCATCACCATGCGCCCGTTCTCGATGGTGAGGTCGAGCGCGATGGTGAGCGGCGTGTCAACGACACCGTCATTGTCGAGATAATCCTCCGCCGAGACGGTGCCCTTGGGCAGCCGCTCGATCTCGGCGCGCATCAGCATTGCCGCGCGGTCCTTGAGCTCGCCAAGCGCCGCCGCGACCGTCTCGTCGCCATAGTCGGCGAGCAGCTCGTTCATGCGCTTGACGCCAAGGTCAAGCGCGTTGATCTGGCCGTTGAGGTCGCCAAACAGCGAATTCGGCAGGCGCGAGTTGGCGGAGAGAATGTCGATGACGTCCTGGCGCAGTTCGCCCCGGTCGAACAGCTTCACCGGCGGGATCAGCATGCCTTCCTGGAAGGACTCCGTCGCGACCGGGTTGTAGTTGCCGGGGACGTTGCCGCCGACGTCGTGCCAGTGGCCGACAGAGGCAAGGTAGCAGAACACCTTGCCGTCGCGGAACAGCGGCCGCACAAGGCGGAAGTCGGAAAGATGCGTGCCGCCGACGTACGGATCGTTGAAGATCCAGACATCGCCTTCCTTCGGCCCGCCGGACTTTGCCGCCTTCTCGATCACCGCCTTGACGGCAAAGGCCATGACGCCGACAAAGATCGGCAGGCCGGACTTGCCCTGCACCAGCGTGTCGCCGGTGACCGCGTCGTAGATGCCGTGCGATGCGTCATGCGCCTCGGCGATGATCGGGTTGAAGGCGGAGCGAAACAGGGTCGCGTCCATCTCGTCGGCGATCTGTTCCAGACGGCCCTTGAGAATCGCGAGGAGGACGGGATCGATCATCGAGAGAACCTCTTCTCGTCGTAAGCGCTGCCGGTCTCAAGCAGCTCATTGGTGCCGACGATCTGGTTGATGCCGGCGAAGTCGAACATCTGGTTGCTGAAGGCTTGGTTGGAGCCGGTCCGAAGCAGGCTTTCGAAATAGGCGCGACTGGTGTGGGCGACGGCGCGGGTGAGGCCGCCCGGGAAGATCACCAGCGAGTAGCCGATCTTTTCGAGGTCGCGCGCGTTCATCGGCGGGGTCTTGCCGCCCTCGACCATGTTGGCCATCAGCGGCACGGTCTTGCCCAGCGCGGCAACGATCTGCTCCATTTCCTCGACCGTGCGCGGCGCCTCGACGAACAGCATGTCGGCGCCGGCCTCGGCATAGGCGGCAGCGCGGTCGAGCGCGGCTTCAAAACCTTCGACGGCAATCGCGTCGGTGCGGGCGATGATGATGAAGTCGTCGCTGGCGCGGGCATCCGTGGCGGCCTTGATCTTGCCGATCATCTCGCCGGTCGAAACCAGGTTCTTGCCGTTGAGATGGCCGCAGCGCTTCGGCATCGTCTGGTCTTCGAGCTGGATCGCGGCAGCGCCCATCCGCTCGAAGGTGCGCACGGTGCGCTGGACGTTGAGCGCGTTGCCGAAGCCGGTGTCGCCGTCGACGATCAGCGGCAGCGTGACCCGGTCGCAGATCGCCGCGATGGTGTCGGCGACTTCCGTTGCGGTGACGAGCCCGATGTCGGGACGGCCGAAGCGGGTGTAGGCGAGCGATGCGCCGGACAGGTAGATGGCTTCCGCGCCCGCCTGAGAGGCGATCAGCGCCGACAGGCCGTCATAGACGCCCGGTGCGACGACGATCTCCCCGTTGCCGAGGCGCGCTTTGAGGCGCGTCATTGTTTTTCTCCGTCATTGGCGCGTTGCCGCGCAAAACGCTTTTCGAGATGCGGCACGAGGCCGCCATCGGCGAGCATGGCGAGCAGGAAGTCGGGCAGGGGCTCGAGCTCGATCGGCCCCGCCTCGGTGATGAGCCGGCTGTTGGCCATGTCGAGCTCCACTGCGTCGCCCGGCTTCACCCGGTCGAGCTCCGCCCCGCCGACGAGGACCGGCAGGCCTAGATTGATCGCGTTGCGGTAGAAGATGCCCGCATAGGAGCGGGCAACGACGCCGGCGAGGCCAAGATGCTTCAGCGCCTGCGCCGCCTGTTCGCGTGAGGAGCCCATGCCGAAATTCTTGCCGGCGATGAGGACGTCGCCGGGCTTCACCTGCGAGGCGAAATCCGGATCGACGGTCTCGAGGCAGTGCGCCGCGATCTGCTCGATGCCGCCGCTCATGTACTGGCCGGGGGCGAGCGCATCGGTGTCGATATCGTCGCCGTAGACGAATGCCTTGCTCATGCGCCGGCTCCAATCTCGCGCGGGTCGGCAATGCGCCCGGCAATCGCGGATGCGGCCACCGTGTAGGGCGAGCCGAGATAGACCTTTGACGACTTCGCGCCCATGCGGCCGCGGAAGTTGCGGGCGGTGGTGGAGATGCAGGTGACGTCTTCGCCAAGGCGCGCCGAGCCGTAGCCGGCGCAAATCCCGCAGGCGTTGGGCAGCACCTTCGCGCCCGCATCCTCCAGCACCTTCATGATGCCGTCGCGCGCGGCGCGCTCCTGGTCGCGCTTCGAGGAGGGGGCGACCAGCAGCTCGACGCCGGGCGCGAGCCTGCGGCCGCGGATGATCTCGGCGGCTGCCTTGAGATCGACATACTTCGCGCCGGTGCAGGCACCGATATACGCGACGTCGATACGCGTCGGCTCATAGTCGGTAACCGGCGCGGCATTGGCCGGCGAGTGCGGCGCCGCCACCTGCGGCGCCAGCTCATCGGCATTGAAGAAGTGGGTTTCGGCAACCGGCGCATCCGGATCGCCCTGCCAGTCGGCAGGATCGGGCAGGTCGGTCGCGCCGTGCTCGGCAAGCCAGTCGATCGTCGTCTTGTCGGGCGCGATCAGGCCGGCCTGCGCGCCGAGTTCCGCCGCCATGTTGGAGAGCGTCATCCGCTCCTGCATGGAAAGCGCCCGCACCGTCTCGCCGGCATATTCGATCGCCTGGTAGCGTCCGCCGTCCATGCCCAACCTGCCGCACATGGCGAGCACCATGTCCTTCGCCATCAGGTGCGCGCCGAGCTTGCCCGTCCATTCGATGCGGATGGTTTCCGGCACGCGCAGCCAGATCTCGCCGGTCGCGAGCACTCCGGCCATTTCGGTTGCGCCGACGCCGAACATGTAGGCCCCGAACGCGCCGCCGGTGGGCGAATGGCTGTCGCCGCCGACCACCAGCATGCCGGGTTTCAAGTGCCCGCGCTCGGGCAGGACGACGTGGCAGATGCCTTCGCCGTCATAGAAGGCGACCTTTTTCTCCTTCGCCCACTCGCGGGTGAGCGCGAGGATCGCCGCGCCTTCCTCGGTGTCGCCCGGCACGTAGTGGTCGGAGATCAGCACCACCTTGTCGCGGTCGAACAGGCCGACGCCGAGGCGCTTCAGGATCGGCTCCACGCGGCGCGGGCCGCCGGAATCGTGGATCATCGCGAGATCGACCTTCGTGGTCACAACCTCGCCGGGCGCGACGGACGCGCGCCCCGCCGCTTTGGCGATGATCTTTTCTGCAAGGGTCATGGGGGGCATGGGCATTCTCAAATCCCCAGATAGCTGCGTTGCAGGTCGGGGTTGGTCATCAACTCGGCGGCCGGGCCGGACAGGCTGATGGTGCCGTTTTCGAGCACGTAGCCGGTCGTCGCGATCTCCAGCGACTGGGCAACGTTCTGCTCGACGAGCAGGATCGTCAGGCCTTCCTCGTTGAGCCGCCGGATGAGGTTGAACATTTCCTCGACCAGCAGCGGCGAGAGGCCGAGCGAAGGCTCGTCGAGGATCAGAAGCTCAGGCTCGGCCATCATGCCGCGGCCAATCGCCAGCATCTGCTGCTCGCCACCGGAGAGAGTCCCAGCCTTCTGCTCGAAGCGCTCCTTGAGACGCGGGAAGATGGAAACGACCTTGTCGATGTTGGCCTCGCGGCGAGAACCAGCGCGGCGGTAGGCGCCAAGGATCAGGTTTTCCTTGACCGTGAGGTTAGGGAAGATCAGCCGGCCCTCCGGCACCAGCGAGAGCCCCGCATCGACCATGTGAACGGCATCGCACCCGGTCACGTCGGCGCCATTGAACTTCACCGTACCTGCCCACGGCCTGATGAGGCCGGACAGCACGGCGTTGAAGGTCGTCTTGCCGACGCCGTTGGAGCCGAGCAGGGCGACGATGTCGCCGCGCCAGATGGTGAGGTCGATGCCGCGCAGCACCTCGACCGCGCCGTAGCCCGCGCGCAGGCCTTTCACCTCGATGATGGTGTCGCGCTCGGTCACGATGCGGCCTCCGTCTGCTGGCTCTTGAGGCGCGCGGCCATGCCCGGCCCCAGATACGCCTCGATGACGGTCTGGTTGCTGGCGACGTCGCGCGGGACGCCCTCGGCGATCATCCGTCCCTGGTTGAGGACGAAGGTGTATTCGGACAGGCTCATCACCGCCTGCATCACATGCTCGATGAGAAGGATGGTGACGCCGCTGTCGCGCACGGCGCGGATCACCGGGATGACATCGCGGATCTCGCTGGGGTTGATGCCCGCCAGCACCTCGTCGAACAGGACGAGCTTCGGGTCGGTCGCCAGCGCACGGGCGACTTCCAGCCGCTTGCGTCCCGCAACGGTGAGAGAGGCCGCATCCTGGTCGAGCCGGTCGCCGAGGCCGACCTTCTCCGCCACTTCACGCGCCCGGTCGAGCGCATCGCGCCGCGACGCATGGCGCAGATGCGCGCCGACGGCGATGTTCTCCCGCACTGTCTGTCCTGCGAAGGGCTGGACGATCTGGAAGGTGCGCACCATGCCCGCCTGCGCGATGTCGCTGGGCTTGAGGCCGGTGATCTCCTGCCCGCAGAACTGCACCGTGCCGTTGTCCGGCCGGTGGAAGCCGGTGATCAGCGCGAAGAACGTCGTCTTGCCGGCGCCATTCGGGCCGATCAGCGAGACGAGGCTGCCTTCCTCGATCTTCATGCTGACATTGTCGACGGCCTTCAGTCCGCCGAACGACTTCGAGATGTTCCGAACGTCAAGCATTGGCGCGCCTCCGGCTCTTGCCGAGCAGCACCGTGCCGATGCTGATTAGGCCGCGCGGCAGGAACATCACGATGAGGATGAGCAGGACGCCGTAGATCGACAGCGCCACGCCCGGCACGTCGCCGACGAAATGGCGCGTCAGCTCCGACAGGAAGTGGATCACGCCCGCGCCGATCAGCGGCCCGAACAGCGTGCCCATGCCGCCGATGATCGGCACCAGCAGCGATTCAATCGAGATCGCCGAGCCGTAGGCGATCGACGGATCGAGATAGAGGTAGAACTGGGCGTAGAAGACGCCCGCCACCCCTGAGAAGAAGCCGGACAGGGCGACGGCGCCCATCTTGGTGCGGAAGACATCGACGCCGAGCGCGCGCGCCGCATCCTCATTGTCACGGACGGCCATCAGCCACGCGCCGAAGCGCGAGCGACCGATCCACCACACGGTCAGGAAGCAGACGAGGCAGAGCGCCCAGATGACCCAGAAATAGCCGCGGTTGTCCTCGAACTGCAGGTTCGAGAAGCGCCGGTCGAGCGGGATCAAAAGCCCCACGCCGCCGCCGGTGAAGCTGACGGAGTTGGAAAGGATGCGCAGCACCTCGGCAAAGGCGAGGGTGACGAGCGCGAAATAGGAGCCGCGCAGGCCGTAGCGGAAGCTCGCAAAGCCGATGACGAGCGCGACGAAGGTCGCAAGCAGCCCGCCGGCGATCAGGCCGATCCACGGATTGATGCCGAGCTGAATCTGCAAAACCGCGACCGTATAGGCGCCGGTGCCGAAGAAGGCAGCGTGGCCGAAGGAGAACTGGCCGCCATAGCCGCCCAGAATGTTCCAGGACTGGCCGAGGAGGGCAATGTACAGCACGGCGATGATGGTGTTCATCGTCGGCGCGCTTTTCACCCAGAAGGGGCAAGTCGCGATCAGGCCGAACACGACGAGAAGTGCGATGAGCTGGTTCCTGTTGATCATGCCGGGCACCTAGACCTTGTGGCCCAGCAGTCCCGTCGGGCGGAACAGCAGGATCAGGATGAAGATGGCGAAGATGCCGAACTGCCCGAGGCTGTCGCCGAGGAACAGGCCGCCCATCGCCTCGACCACGCCGATGACGAGGCCGCCGATCATCGCGCCGACGAACGAGCCCATACCGCCGAGCACGACGGTGGTGAAGGCGATCAGCACGAAGCCGTAGCCGACCTGCGGGTTTACATAGTAGCCGGGCAGGAGCAGGCAGGCCGCGACGCCCAGGCACGCGACGCCGATGCCGAAGCTCATGGCAAAGACGTGGTCGACATTGATGCCGACGAGACGCGCGCCCCTGCGTTCCTTGGCAAGCGCGCGGATCGCGCGGCCAAGGTCGGTCCTTGCCATGAAGGCCCACAGCAGCGCCGCCGTCAGCAGCGCGCCGAAGAACGCGACCACCTTTGGCAGCGGCAGGAACGCGCCGGCGAACTCGACCACCTCGAAGGAGTAGGGCGTGTCGATCGTGCGCGTGTCGGAACGGAAGAAATAAAGCGCCATGTTCTCGATGACGATCGAGAGGCCGAGCGTGACGAGCAGGATGTTCTCGTCGCGGCCGTGGCTCGCCTTGCTGATGACGAACCGCTGCAGCACGTAGCCGATGGCGAACATGGCGGGCGGCACGATCAGCAGCGCGACATAGGGGTCGATGCCGAACAGCCGGTGCAGGAAGAAGACGCCGTAGAGCGCCATCATCAGCATCGCGCCATGCGCGAAGTTGATGATGTGCAGCACGCCGTAGATCAGCGTCAGCCCGAGCGCGACGAGCGCATAGAGCGCGCCCGTAGTCAGCCCGTTGATGAACGAAGGGATCAGGATGACCGGATCGACCATTTAGGCACCTGTCATGGAGCGCGGACCTTGCATGGTCCGCGCCTGTTGCAATCAGGATGGCTGGCCGAAGCGGATCAGGCCGGGATCGGGAAGATCACGTCAGCCGACGCGAACTCCTTCGGCAGCACCACCTCGATATTGCCCTTCTGCACCTGCGTGTTCACCGCGCGGGCGCCGGTGTTCTGGCCCTTCTCGTCGATCTTGGTCGGGCCATAGGGCATGCCGTGGTTGGCGAAGTTCGAGTTGCGCAGTGCCTCGATGACGGCTTCCTTCTCGGTGGAACCGGCCCGCTCGATCGCGTCGGCAAGGAAGGCGACCGCGTTGTAGGCCAGGAACACCTCGTAGGTGTAGAACAGGCCCTTGGCCTCGGCGTCGGCGCGACGCTTGAGCGCCACTTCCGACTTCGGGTCGTACCAGTGGTTGCAGTCCATGATGTATTCGGCTGCTTCCGGAAATTCCTTGACGAACTGGACGTTCGACGCCGCGCCGCCCAGCACCGAGTAGATGCCCTTGGCCTCGATGCGCTGCTGGCGCAGCGTGCGGGCAAGCAGCACGTACTCGTTGTAGTAGTTGGCCGGGATGATCAGGTCCGGCTTCAGCGAGCGCAGCTGCAGCGCGATGTTGGTGAAGTCGCGGGTCGGATTGGCGTGCTTGATGACTTCCAGCACCTCGATGCCGATCTTCGGCAGCTCGTTGGCGAGAAGCTCGGCGATGCCGGTGCCGAACAGCGACTCCTCATGGATGATGACGGCGGTCTTGGCCGCGCCGCCCGCATTGATCTCCTTCAGCGCCTCCACCGCCGTGGTGGCGACCGAGCCGAAGCCCGGTGCGAAGCGGAAGGTGTTCTTCAGGCCGCGGTCCATGATGTTGTCGGCGACGCCGACGTCGACGACGTGCGGCGTCATCGTCTTGGCGGCTTCCTGCGAGGTCGCCAGCGAGACGGCCGACGAATAGCCGGCAACGATGCTGGTCGCGCCCGCCTCGATCAGGCGTGCGGTCTCGGACGCGCCTAGCTCCGGACGACCCTGGCTGTCGGCGAGCATCGCCTCGAGCTTGGCGCCGCCGAGCGACTTGATGCCGCCGGCCGCGTTGATGTCGGCGATCGCCATTTCCGCACCCGCGCGGCTCTGCATTCCCGAGAAGGAGACGAAGCCGGTGACCGGGTGGACGAGACCGACCTTAACCGATGCCGGTTCCTGTGCGCGCAGGACCGCCGGGAAGCCGGTGACCAGTGCTGCCGTGCCTGCGCCAGCCAGGAACTGGCGCCGTTTGATCTGCGTATCGAAGAGCTTCTTCATAGTCGTGTTCCCCTCACGTTGAGCTACTTCTCCTCCACCCGCACGGACGTATCCGGTGCGAGCGACTGCCACTGCATGCCCTCTTTTCGGCGCACGCGTTTCAGGTTCATTTCAAACTGGTATTTGTCGGGCCGGTAGAGCACGCGGATGAACTCAACCGGCCGGTCGTTCACGTCGCGCACGACGCGGCGCACATCGAGAAGCGGCGATCCGGCATGGACGTCGAGCGCGCGCGCCACTTCCGGATCGGCCAGCGTCGCCGACACGGTCTGGCGCGCGTCGGCCACCTTGACGCCATGGCGCTCCATCAGGGTGAGCAGCGGAAAATGCCCCATCTCCTCGCGGTCGAAGGAGCGGCCGATATCTTCCGGCACATGGGTAATGAGGTAGGACATCGGCTCGCCGTCGAGCAGGCGCACGCGCACCGTGCGCTGCACCGTCGCGCCGGGTTCGACCAGCAGCGCCTCGGCAACCTCGGCCGCCGCCGGCACATAGTCGAACTCGAGCACCTCGACGTCGGTCGCAACGCCCATCAGCGAAATGTTCTCGAACCAGCCTTCGACCGAGGTCTTCACCGTCGGCGGCGGCGGGGCATCGCAAACGCGCGTGCCGCGGCCGCGCTCGCGCACCACGAGGCCGGCGTCAGCCAGCTCGTTCAGCGCGCGCTTTGCCGTGATGCGCGAGACATTGAAAAGATCGGCGAGCTCCTGTTCTCCGGGCAGGAGCGCCCCCGGACGGAGCTCGCCGGAAAAGATCTGGTTCCTGAGGATGATGAGGATCTGGTGGTAGAGCGGCACGCGCGAAGAGGGATCGATCAGCGACCGCTTTGCGCTCGCCGGTTCACGGGTCTGGTCCATTTCGCCGCCTGTGCCTCTCAGCTGGCTGTCCACCGAAAGCCTCCCCGCCAACGCCGTTCCTGCCCCATTCCTCGCGTTGACTATTGGTATAACCATATACCATTATGACATTTGTCAACTGGTTTCGTGACATCTGTGGAGGAGGGGCCATGCCCTATGTCAGCGTCACCCTGATCGAGGGCTATTCCGAGGGCGTGCGCGTGCGCCTAGCCGAGCGGCTGACGGACGCGGTGGCGGGAACGCTCGATGCGCCGCTCGACGCGATCACCGTCGTCCACAACGAGGTAAAGCCGGCGAGCTACATGCGCGGCCGCACTGGCCGCAAGCCGGGCAATGCCCAGCCGGTGGCAGGCGAACTCGTCGAAAAATTCCTGCGCCTGATGGAGGACCGGAACCTCGCCGAAGCGAAAACCTTCCTCGCCGACGATTTCGTGATGGTGTTTCCGGGCCTGTCCGGCGGCACCGAGATGCGCAGCCTCGACGACCTCGTTGCCTTCTCGGCCACCCGCTATCGCTGGGTGAAGAAGCACATCGACACGATCGACGAGGCCTATCTCGGCACGGTCACGACCGTGATCGTCACCGGCACGCTCTATGGCGAATGGCCGGACGGCTCGTCCTTCGACAACATCCGCTTCATCGACCGCTTCGAGATCGAGAAGGGCAAACTCCGCCGCCAGCAGGTGTGGAACGATCTTGCGATTGCGATGGCCGGGAGGAACTGAAGAGCAGGAAGACGAACTGCGTGACATCACGCGCGACCAAACGTGCGCCTGTTCACAACTTCCGCGAGATGTCCGCTGATCACTAGACTCATGTAGAAACGTAGTTTATCACCCGCTCCGTTTTAAGCACCACACAAGCCTGACGTTCTAGGTTACATCCTCATCATTGGCCTGACCCCATAGGGTGGTCCGGTTTCAATCTTAGTTCATGWTCGGCCTTGGGGCTATTGCCYGGGCAGATGACGGTGCTGCTCCGCTTGCTGGCGCAGGCCAGATGATGGCCTCGGGTGCCGGTGGCTTGTATCCAAGCGACGAGTGTGGCCTCTTGGTGTTGTAGTACCGC
>NZ_VLJG01000040.1:0-24862 GCF_007829415.1 Aminobacter sp. J44
CCCATCAGCGCGCGGATGGCTGTCGGGGCGGTGTAGAAGATGTTGACCTTGTGCTTGTCGACCACATCCCAGAAGCGGCCGGCGTCGGGATAGTTCGGCACGCCCTCGAACATCAGCGTCGTTGCCCCATTCGCGAGCGGGCCATAGACGATGTAGGAGTGGCCAGTCACCCAGCCGACATCGGCCGTGCACCAGTAGATGTCGCCGTCATGGTAGTCGAAGACGTACTGGTGCGTCATCGAGGCATAGACGAGATAGCCGCCGGTGGTGTGAAGCACCCCCTTCGGCTTGCCGGTCGAACCCGACGTATAGAGGATGAAGAGCGGGTCCTCCGCGTTCATCTTCTCGGGTTCGCAGGTTGGCTCCACCTTGCGGACTTCGTCGTGGTACCAGAGGTCGCGGCCGTTCGCCCAGCCGACCTTGCCGCCGGTGCGGCGCACGACGAGCACGTTCTTGACCATGACATGGCTTTTGGCGGCAATGTCGATTGCCTTGTCGGTGTTGTCCTTGAGCGGAATGGAGCGGCCGCCGCGCAGCCCCTCGTCGGCGGTAATGACAAAGGTCGACTCGCAGTCGACGATGCGGCCGGCCAGCGCTTCCGGCGAGAAGCCGCCGAAGACGACCGAGTGGATGGCGCCGATGCGCGCGCAGGCAAGCATCGCATAGGCTGCCTCGGGGATCATCGGCATGTAGATGGTGACGCGGTCGCCCTTCTTGACGCCGTGCGCCTTCAGGACGTTGGCGAGCCGGCAGACATGCTCGTAAAGCTCGCGATAGGTGATCTTCTTGTCGTCGTACGGATTGTCGCCTTCCCAGATGATGGCGACCTGATCGCCGCGCTTGTCGAGATGGCGGTCGATGCAGTTGTAGGAGACGTTGGTCTCGCCGTCCTCGAACCACTTGATCGAGACATTGCCCTCGAACGAGGCGTTGGAGACCTTCGTATACGGCTTGAACCAGTCGATGCGCTTGCCGTGCTCGCCCCAGAACCCGTCGGGATCCGTAATGCTCGCCTCATACCATTTGAGGTAGGTCTCGTTGTCGATCAGCGCGTCCTTCTTCCACGCAGACTGGACAGGGTGAACCACCGAACCCGACATGAATTGCGCTCCCAGTTCCGAAAATGATGATGTTGGAAGCGCATCGCCGTGCTGCTGTTGCAGCACAGCGATGCGCCCTCCCCTGCCTGACTAGGCCAGGTTCCCCGCCCTCGCCCAGGGGATCAGATTGCGAGGTACTCGTGGCGCAGCTGCGTGTTTTCGAGCACCTCCTGCGCCGTGCCGGTGAAGGCGACTTCGCCTGTGTCGAGGATGACTGCGCGATCGGCGAGCTTGAGCGCCGCGACGGCGTTCTGCTCGACGATGATGGTGGTGATGCCGAGCTTCTTGATCTCGGTAAGGATGCCTTCGATCTCGTGGACGATCACCGGCGCAAGACCCTCATAGGGTTCGTCGAGCAGCAGCAGCTTAAGGTCGCGCGCAAGGGCGCGGGCGATCGCCAGCATTTGCTGTTCGCCGCCCGAAAGCGTCGTCCCCTCCTGCTTGCGGCGCTCGGCAAGACGCGGGAAGTGGCCGTAGATGCGGTCGAGTTCCCAGCCCTTTCCGGGAGCCACCTGCGACAGGATCAGGTTTTCCTCCACGGTAAGGCCCTGAATGATGCGCCGGTCTTCCGGTACGAGCTGGATGCCGGCCCGAGCGGCCTCGAACGACTTCATCTTGTGGATCGGCTGTCCGTCGAGCCAGATCTCGCCGCGATGAAGTTCCGGGTCGTCGAGGCGTGCAATGGCGCGCAGCGTCGAGGTCTTGCCGGCACCATTTCGGCCGAGCAGCGCGAGGATTTCGCCGTGGTTGATCTCGAGGCTGACGCCCTGGACGATGTAGCTTTCCCCGTAATAGGCGTGGATGTCCCTGACGGAGAAGAAGGCGCGTTCCGGCGAAGCGGATGCGGGCGCGGTATCGACTGCAAGTGCGCTCATCAGTGCGCTCCTCCGAGATAGGCTTCCTGAACACGCGGGTCGCCACGGACTTCTTCCGGCAGGCCCTCCGCGATGATGCGGCCGCCCGCGAGCACGCTGATCTTGTCGGCGAGCGAGAACACGACGTGCATGTCGTGTTCGATGATGATCTTGGTCATGCCGCGCGCCTTGATCTTCTTCAGGAGCTCGATGGTTGTGTTGGTGTCGTGGCGACTCATGCCGGCGGTCGGTTCGTCGAGCAGCAGCAGGCGCGGCTTCTGGATCAGGCACATGGCGAGCTCCAGCCGGCGCTTGTCGCCGCGCGACAGGGCACCGGCGTGGACTTCGCGCCGGCTGATCAGGCCGACGTCTTCCAGCATGGCTTCCGCCTCCTCGCGGATCTCATGCTCGTTGTCGACCTGGCGGAACATGTTGATCTTGAAGGCGCCGTCGCGGCGGGCGAAGGCCGGCGTCATCACGTTCTGCAGCACCGAGAGGTCGGAGAAGATCTCCGGCGTCTGGAAGACGCGGGCGACACCCAGCTGGTTGATCTCGTGGGGCTTCTTGCCGGTCAGGATGGTGCCGTCGAAGATGACGGCACCGCTGGTCGGCGGCAGGCGGCCGATGATCACGTTGAGCAGGGTGGACTTGCCTGCACCGTTCGGGCCGATGATCGCATGCGTCTTGCCTTCCTCGACCTGCAGGTCGATGTCAGCCAGGGCATGCAGGCCCCCGAAGCGCTTGTGAACGTCGGCGACGTGGAGAACGACGTTGTTTTGAGGATGCATGATATCGTCTCCTATTCAGCCGGCGCGGTTGCGACGCGCGCTTCGGCCTTGTTTCCATTGGCGCGGCGGTTGAAGGAGGCAGCGATGCGGCGTACGCCTTCCATGACGCCACCCGGCAGGAACATCACGATCAGCACGAAGATCAGGCCGAGCGAGAGGTGCCAGCCTTCGCCGACGAACTTCGACGAAATCGTCACCATGACTTCGCGGACGCCGTCCGGCAGGAAGCTGTAGAAGTTGTTGAGGACGTTGGCGTTGAACGACGAGAAGATGTTCTCGAAGTACTTGATCATCATCGCGCCAATGACAGGCCCGACCAGCGTGCCGACACCGCCGAGGATGGTCATCAGCACGATCTCGCCGGAAGCGGTCCAGCGCATGCGCTCTGCACCGGCGAGCGGGTCGGTAACGACCAGCAGCGCACCCGCGAGACCCGCCAGCATGCCAGAGATGACGAACGCTGTCAGCGTGTAGGGGCGCGTGTTGAAGCCCGTGTAGTTCATGCGGTTTTGGTTCGACTTGATGCCCTTGAGCATCATGCCGAAGGGCGAGTTGTTGATCCGCATTGCCAGGAAGAACGTGGCGATCATGAACAGGGCGGTGAAATAGAAGCCGTTCCAGCCGGACAGCGACATGCCGAATATGGAAGGCACTGGGGCGCCGGGGGAAGCCTCGAAAAACAGCCGGTCCAGGACGCGCGGATCCTGCAGGGTCATGCGCAGGCCGGTCTCACCGTTTGTGATCGGGGTGAGCACCGAATAGGCGAGGTTGTAGCTCATCTGCGCGAAAGCGAGCGTCAGGATCGAGAAGTAGATGCCTGAACGGCGCAGGGACACGTAGCCGATAGCCAGGGCGAATAGCCCCGCGATGATGACTGCGAAGATGAGCGCGGGGAGCGCATTGATCGACAGCAGCTTGAACGACCACATCGCCGCATAGGAGCCGACGCCGAAGAAGGCCGCATGGCCGAAAGAGAGGTAGCCGGTCAGGCCGAACAGGATGTTGAAGCCGACGGCGAAGATTCCGTAGATCATGAAGCGCTGCAGTAGGTCCGGATAGGCTGCGCCGAAGGGCGCAGCCAGGAACGGCAGCAGCAGCACGACGATCGTGAAGCCGGCGAACAGAATGAAGTCTTTTCTGGACATGAAGCTGGTCATTTAGGCCTCCATGACGCCGCGGCGGCCCATCAGTCCGCGAGGACGCACGAGCAGGATGACGACGGCAACGAGGTAGATGATGATCTGGTCGATGCCCGGGATGATCGCCTTCACCTGTGTCATCGACGCAAAGGACTGCAGGATGCCGAGCAGGAAGCCTGCCGCGATGGCGCCCGGCAGCGAGCCCATGCCGCCGACCACGACCACCACGAAGGAGATGACGAGGAAATCCATGCCGAGCGTGTAGTTCGGCGGAAGCAGCGGCGTGTACATGACGCCGGCCATGCCTGCGACGATCGCCGCAATGCCGAACATGATGGTGAAGCGCCGATCGATGTTGATGCCGAGGATGCCGACCGTCTCGCGGTCAGCCATGCCGGCACGCACGACCATGCCGAAGGTGGTGAACTGCAGGAAGGCGAACACAGCACCGATCACCGCAGTTGCGAAAAGGAAGTATACGAGGCGCCACCATGGATAGGTGATCACGCCGGCCCGCATGCCGAGCCAGGAGCCGATGTCGGCTGCGCCGCGCAGAGTGTCGGGCATCGGCTGTGGATGCGGGTTGGGGCCGAAGAACGCCTTGACCAGTTCACCCAGCACGATGGCGAGGCCGAAGGTGACGAGGATCTGCTCGGCGTGCGGCCGCTTATAGAAATGCTTGATGATGCCGCGTTCCATGGCAATGCCCACGAAGAGCATCACGGGAATGCAGACGAGAAGAGATACGGGAACCGAATAGTTGACGAGCCAGGCGCCGAAGTCCCCGAACCATGCCTGGACCAGCGGTTCGCGAACCTCGACCGGCTGGCCCCATGGCGACAGCTTTGTCGGGTCGACCGTGACCGTTTCCAGCGTCAGGAAATAGCGGAAGGCCACGGCGCAGAACGCACCAAGCATGAACAGGGCACCGTGGGCGAAGTTCACGACCCCCAGCGTGCCGAAGACGAGCGTCAGGCCAAGGGCGATCAGCGCGTAGGCGCTGCCCTTGTCCAGCCCATTAAGAAACTGCAGAAAGATGACTTCAAACATGGCCGGCCTCCCGGTACTGCCCTTCCCTTGCGAGTGAACCTCGCCCCGCCGCGCGGAGGCGGCGAGGCGAAGGATTCAGTCGTCGCTCATCAGGAGCACGTCGGTACCGGTTCGGCGTCGCCGAGTTCGCCGCCGAAGATCGATGGATCATAGGTGGTGACGTCGCGGCCGACTTCCTGCACCACATCGAGCACGTCGAACTGACTGGTCGGGTTTTCGTTACCGCGCACGACGAGAACCGACTTCATGCACTGGTGGTCTTCAGCGCGATAAAGCGTCTTGCCGTTGCCCATGCCGTCGAACTCGAAGCCTTCCAGCGCCTTGATGACTTCCGGCGGATAGAAGGTGCCAGCCCGCTCGCACGCATCGGCGTAGAGCAGCGCCTGAACGTAGGCGGTGTGAGCGGCCTGAGACGGCGGCGAGCCATATGCAGCGCCGAACGACTTGGTGAAGGCCTGCGAGCCTTCGTCCTGCAGGTTCCAGTGCCAGTTGGAGGTGCCGAAGATGCCCTTGATGCTTTCGCCCGCGCCCTTAGCCATCAGTTCGGAGAACAGCGGGACGACGACCTCGAACTGCTTGCCGTTGGCCTGGCGGTCGCGCATGCCGAACTGGACGGCCTGGGTCAGCGAGTTGACCATGTCGTTGCCGTAGTGGTTCAGGATCAGCACGTCAGCGCCCGAGTTGAGAACCGGGGTGAGGTACTGCGAGTAGTCGGCGGCGCCGAGCGGCGTGCGGACCGTGGCGACCGTCTCCCAGCCGAGCGCTTCGGTGGCGGCCTTGATCGACTCTTCCTGCGTCCAGCCCCAGGTATAGTCGGCGGTCAGGTGGTAGGCGCGGCGGTCGCTGCCATAGGCTTCCTTCAGCACCGGCGCGATAGCGATACCGGACTGATAGGCGTTGAAGAAGTGGCGGAAGCCATAGCGGCGCTTGTCCTTGCCGGTGGTATCGTTCGAGTGGGTCAGGCCGGCCATGAAGATGACGCCGAGCTCCTGGCAGAGCGACTGCACGGCGATAGCTTCGCCCGAGGACGAACCGCCGGTGATCATGATGGCGCCGTCGCGCTCGATCATGCGGGTTGCGCCGGCACGGGCCACGTCGGAAAGGGTCTGCGAGTCGGACGTGACGAACTGGACCTTCTTGCCGAGGACGCCGTTACCCTTTAGCGCCGAAGGCTTCAGCACGTTGAGCAGGCCACCATCGCCCTCGCCGTTAAGATGCTTGATCGCGAGTTCGTAGGCCTTGAGCTCGTCCGCGCCCTCTTCCGCATAGGTGCCGGTGAGCGGCAGGTTGAGGCCGATCGTAACGGTGCTGCCGGTCGGGTTGTTGCAGAAGTCCTGCGCCCAGGCACCCTTGCTGAAGAAGTAGGGGGTCGACAGTGCGGCGATGCCCGCACCGGTTCCTTTAAGTACAGTACGCCTGCTGGTAATGAATTTTGCCATTGTGTCTCCTCCACGCGAGCCAACATCTCCCACTCGCGTGCAAAATTCTGACACAATTTGTCATCCGCACAACAATCATTTGACTTGACCCAATATTCTTGTCAACGATTGCAACGTTTTTAGTTCAATCGTGTAAAGATGATTGACTGATGGTAGCGGTCAGAACCCCGGTCGGAACGCGGATCAGGCGCAAGAGAATGTCGGCGGGGCTCTCCCAGGCGGCCCTCGCGAGTGCGCTTGGTATCTCGCCGAGCTACCTGAACCTCATCGAGAACAACAAGCGGGCCATCGGCGGCAGTCTGCTCCTGCGGATCGGCGAGCAACTAGGCGTCGATATGGCTTACCTCTCCGATGAGAGCGAGGCGCAATCGATCGCGACCATCAACGAGTTGATGTTCAACCCGGTGATGCAGGGCATCGAGGTTTCGCAAAACGACATCCGCGAGGTTGTCAGCCGCTTCCCGGAGTTCGCCACCGCGTTGACCAGGTTTTACCGCGCTTATGTGGACGCGGCCGCGAATATCGAGGCGTTGCAGCATCGTCTCAAGTCCGACCCGTTCCTGTCGTCGCTCTTGCACGAGATCCTCAATCGTGTAGCGGGCATCAAGTCATCGGCCGAGATCGTTGCGACGACGTCAGACCTCACGGCGGAGGAGCAGCGCCGTTTCGCCGCCACAATCAATAAGGAGGCGCGCGACCTCGTCCCTACCCTGCAGAGCCTGATCGGTTACTTCGAAACATCATCGAGCCTGCTCAGCAAGCCGGTGTCGCCGATGAATGAGATCGACGAGGCGATCATCGAAGCCGAGAATTATTTTCCGGCGCTCGAGGAGGTCGCGGACGAACTGGCGAAGGTCCTGCCTCCGGAACGGCCGTTGCAGGAGAGCCGCCTGGTTGAGCTGATGGCGACGCGCTTTGGTATCGATTGCCGGCTAAGTGCGGACGGCCGCGAAGCGCTTGCGCCGGGATTTGACTCCGCACGCATCATGCTGTTGCCCGAAGCCGCCTCCCCTGCCACGCGCATTTTTCGCATGCTCCGCCGCTATGCGACCCGGGCAGCCGGTGACGCGATCGACAACTCGGTTTCGTCGCTGACGCTTGTGTCTGACGAAGCCCGCCAGATCGCGAGACGTGCCCTCTCCTCCTATGTAGCCGCCGCGATCATGATGCCTTACGATCGCATCCACGGTATGGCTGAAGAACGCCGTTACGATATTGAGTTGATCGGCAACCTCATCGGCGCCGACTTCGAGCAGGTCGCGCAACGGTTCGTGTCGCTGCGGCGCAAAGGGCAGGAAGGCGTGCCGTTCGGATTCCTGCGCGCCGACCGGGCCGGGCGACTGACCAAGCGTTTCACCCTCCCCGGTTTGATCCTGCCTGCTTCAGGCCATGGCTGCCTTCTATGGCCGATCTACCGCGCCTTCTCGAACAGTGAGATCGTCCGACAGGTTTCGGTATTTCCGAGCGGCTCACGCTTCCTGCAGGTCGCACGCCAGGTGAGGAAGTACACTGGCAGCTTCGAGAGGCTTTCGCCGGTTTATGCAATCATGCTGTCGTGCGACGTATTCCACGCTGACCGGACAGTTTATGGCAGGGCGCTCGATGCTGCGGAGGAGAATGTCGAGGCTGGGCCTTCGTGCCTGCTCTGCCCTCGCCTCGAGTGTGCCCATCGCAATGATGCGGCTGCATGAGTATCCGTTCAAGTTGACGAAAATGATGTGAGTTGACTGCAGTCAACTCAGACTGCTGACAAAGTTCCGCGAGCCTTCAAATCAGGCTTGTTGATTCCGATCCGTTCTCACTTTGAATCTGAGACGTTCCGTGAATCTCGGGCTCCGGAAAGGTGCGTCGAGGGTTTGTCAACAAACTGAGTTGACTGCAGTCAACTGCTGTTTCCGGCTGGCGCGCGTTAAGATTCTGTTAACCTTAAACTCCTTGCTCCGAATCGAGAATCGTAGCTAGATGCGGTTGTGCGCCTCAGGTCGCGTAGAAACCGCATGTGCGAGATTTTCCGGTGAATATGCAAGCAAGGATAAAAAGGGAAATCGAAGACGTCGACCTGTTGGTCACTCAACAGGCGAACGAGCTTTCAGCGATGCTGCACGAGCATCGCATGGAAATGTTCCCGCCGGATGCTCGCAAGACGCTGCGCTCATTCTCGCTGGCCGAGGTGGCGAACTATCTCGGCGTCACTCCGGGTTACCTGAAGAACCTGTCGCTGGAAGGCAAGGGGCCACAGCCGGCCGTTACGCCTTCCGGGCGCCGCTCCTACACCGCCGAGCAGATGCTCGAGATGCGGCACTACCTCGACAAGAATGCGCGTACCGCAAAATACGTGCCGCACCGGCGCGAGGGCGAACATCTCCAGATCATCTCTGTCGTCAACTTCAAGGGCGGCAGCGCCAAGACGACAACGGCCGCGCACCTTGCGCAGCATCTTTCGCTTGAGGGCTATCGCGTCCTCGTCATCGATCTCGATCCGCAGGCGTCCTTGTCGGCTCTTCATGGTTTCCAGCCGGAGATCGACCGCAATGAATCGCTTTACGAGGCGCTGCGCTATGACGACCAGCGCAAGTCGCTGCGCGAGCTGGTGCGGCCGACCAATTTTCCAGGCCTGCACATCGTTCCCGCGAATCTTGAACTGCAGGAATACGAGTATGACACGCCGCTCGCCCTGTCGCGCGACGATGGCTCGATGGGCCGGATCTTCTTCGGCCGCCTCGACGATGCGCTGGCCGACGTTGCCGACGACTACGACGTCGTCATCATCGACTGCCCGCCGCAGCTCGGCTACCTGACCCTGACTGCCCTCTCCTCCTCGACGGGCGTCCTCATCACCGTGCATCCGCAGATGCTCGATGTGATGTCGATGTGCCAGTTCCTGATGATGATGGGCGAGGTGATGGGCACGCTGAAGCGCGCCGGGGCCAACATGCAGCTCGACTGGCTGCGCTACCTCGTCACGCGCTACGAGCCGACCGACGGACCACAGAGCCAGATGGTCGCTTTCATGCGCGCGATCTTCAAGAAGCATGTCCTCGTAAACGAGATGCTGAAGAGCACTGCAATCTCGGACGCCGGCATCACCAAGCAGACGCTGTACGAGATCGACCGTTCGCAGTTCACCCGGTCGACCTATGACCGTGCGATGGAGTCGCTGCACCTGGTCAACCGGGAGATCGTCGAGCTGATCCAGAAAGCGTGGGGTCGTCGCTGATGTCCAGGAAGAACCTCCTCCTGTCCCTCACCGAGCGTAAGTTGACTGCAGTCAACTTGCCGACCGAGCAGTCGGCCGAGAGCACGCTGACGCCTGCCATGGAGCGGAATCGTAATCGCGGTGCGTTCGGTGCGATCACGCGTTCGATCGATGAGCTCGCCGAGAAGGCGCAAGCGGTGAAGGAGTTCGAGGCAAAGCTGCTGGAAGGCGCGACTGTCGTCGAGCTCGATCCCGAGCAGATTGACGTCTCCTTTGTTGCCGACCGCATCGAGGAAGATGAAGCCGCGTTCGAGGAACTCGTTGCCGCAATCCGGGAGAGGGGGCAGGACAGTCCAGTCCTGGTGCGCCCGCACCCTGAACGACCCGACCGCTACATGACGGTGTTCGGCCATCGCCGCGTGCGAGCCGCGAGAGCGCTGGGGCGGAAAGTCCGTGCGGTCATCAAGTTGCTGGACGACCGCGAGCATGTCATTGCCCAGGGGCAGGAAAACAGTGCCCGTGCTGACCTGTCCTTCATCGAGAAGGCTATGTTCGCCGCCCGCCTTGAGGCGAGGGGGTACGAACGCGAAGTGATTATGTCGGCGCTTTCGGTCGACAAGACGGTCGTCTCGAAGATGATTTCGGTGACCAAGGATATCCCGGACGACATCGTTTCGGCGATTGGCCCAGCGCGCAACAGCGGCCGCGACAAGTGGTACAAGGTCGCGATCAAGCTGCGCTCCGACGAGGCGCTTGAAAAGGCGAGGGGACTCATCGGCTCCCTGGACTTCCTCAGCCTCGACAGCGATGCGCGCCTAGAATTCCTCGATACGGGGCTCGACAAGGCGTCCGCGCCGAAGCGCAAGGAGACCGCGAAGGCGCTGGTCTGGCGCCCGAGCGACGGCAAGGTCGCGGTGGCTACGAAGGCCGGTCGTGCCAGTTACACACTCGAACTTACGGACAAGGAGGCCAAGCCCTTCGGGACATGGCTCGCCGGCAACCTGGAAAGCCTCTACGAGGCATTCCGCAAGGCGAATTCATAAGGTGAAGACGGAGTAGGAACCGCAAAAGAAAAAGGCCCCCGAAACACGTTCCGGAAGCCCTTCTCATAGTGTGGTAGCTAGAGAATCGCATTTCCCGGAATCAGCGTCAAGAGTCTTTGAGGCTCGATCGCGTCGTTTTGGCGAGCAGGTTTCTTTTGCCTGAGGAAAGGTGAAGGAAAATGCAGACGCATAACGTGACGTCGCCCTTTGGGCGGCGAACGATGACGCTTGCCATGATCGCAAGGCAGGCGGCAGCACGCCAGATCCCGGCAACCGCCAGGGCAAATAAGTGGAAGGTGTTCCAGCACATCCGTGAGGCGCGCGACCTTATCGGCGCCACGGACCGGGCACTTGCAATCCTCAACGCGTTACTGTCGTTCCATCCGGAAACCGAGCTCTCTGGCTCGGACGAACTGATCGTGTGGCCGTCCAACGAGCAGCTAATGGCACGTGCCAACGGAATGCCGGCAACGACCCTGCGCCGGCATCTTGCAGTCCTCGTAGAATGCGGTCTCATCATCCGCCGCGACAGTCCGAACGGCAAGCGCTTTGCGCGCAAGAGCGATGAAGGCAAGATCGAGCAAGCCTACGGCTTCGACCTGTCGCCGATCGTGGCCCGGGCCGCTGAGTTCGAGGACATGGCCGACACCGTGCGTGAGGAGCGCAAAGCGCTGCGTGTTGCGCGCGAGAAGGTGACGCTGCTTCGCCGAGACATCGTCAAAATGATCGAGACTGCGATCGAGGAGAAGGTGCCAGGCAACTGGGGCCGGGTCACGCTTGCTTACCAGGAGATCATTTCGCGCCTGCCACGCCTTGCCAGCCTTGAAATCCTGGCCGAAGTGACTGACGAACTGCACCAGCTCTGGAGCAATATCCGCGAGGCATTGGAATCATTTGCAAATTCGCAGATTCCGGACGTCAATGAGTCCCATTCTGGCGCGCACATACAGAATTCAAATCCAGACTCCATTCCTGAATCTGAAAACGGCTCACGAAAACGAACAGAAGCGGCACCTGCCGAGGAAGCCGGCAACGTCCGCATGCTGCCAGTACGCGAAATGCCGCTGTCGCTGGTTCTGGACGCCTGCCCGGCGATGCGGGAGTTTGCCGAGGCAAGCCTGAGCGGCGGCACGATCCGGCAATGGCGCGACTTCCTGGCCGCAGCGGAACTGGTGCGGCCGATGCTGGGGGTGAGCCCAAGCGCATGGCGGGCTGCCTGCCACACCATGGGCGAGCAGCAGGCGGCTATCACGCTTGCCGCGATATACCAACGCTCCGGGCAGATCGCCAATCCGGGCGGATATCTGCGCAACCTCACCGAGAGGGCAGGGGAGGGGAAGTTCTCAACCTGGCCGATGATCATGGCGCTGCTGAGGGCGAGGATGGATGCCGGCGGTACGTCAGGCGCCGTGCGCTCGCTTGAACTGCGGCCATCGGCCCCGGGGGGAAAGGATGGGCCACCGCGCCTCAGATAAGCCGGTAGCCGTGCCGTTGCCGGTTGCTGCGGTGATGCTGCAGGGCGCGAAAGGCTGAAGGGGTGTCCGGATGCAGTTCGATGATCTGGCGGCCACGGGTGCCGATGCGGCCCCAGCGACGGACGAGGGCAACGTCGCCGAAAAGCGTCGGCTCGAGCGAAAGCGTGTAAAAGCGGTAGGCGTTCTTGGCGGGATCGATACGGTGCATCAGGAGCGTCATGCCAGAAGTCTGGCGGCATGGACTCTACCCGTCCAACGCAAGTTTTGAATCGATCGGAGGGCGTCGATTCATCGCGTTGATTGGTTATCGTCTCGGAGAAGGCGGACCGTGAGAAGACCGGGTTCGTCCGGCCTTGCGGGAACTGCGATCCGAAGGTCGGGCGCGGTGGATGGGCGCGACACTGTGGGGTCATGCAGGGACCACGAGCTGCGCGTTCCTGCTCAGCAAGAAAAGACCTCCCAACGTAGGGGAGGGGCTACAGCCCAGCCGCCTTGGTGAGGTTGACGCGAAAACGGTCGCGGCGGCGCTGATACTTGCGGGTCATCTCCGCCGAAGCGTGGCCGAGTTGCTTTTGCACATAGCGCTCGTCGACTTCGGCCGAGGAGGCAAGGCCTGCGCGGAGCGAATGGCCGGCGAAAAGATAGCCCCGTTCGCCTTCGGCCACATCTCCACGCAGCCCGGCTGCGAGCGCTGCACGCTTGACGAGACGGGCAACCGCCTGGTCGTTGAGCCGGTCAGGGCCGACCTTCTTGCCATTGCCGATTACCCGCCGAAACACCGGCCCATGCGCGATGCGGGCGAAGTCCAGCCACGTCTTCAACGCCACTACCGGGCAGGTCTGGTCGGACGAGCCGCGGCCGATCTCCACCTCCCTCCAGCCGGTCTTGCCGCGAAGCGTCAGGAGCACGCCTTTGTTCTCGAAAAACTCGATCCAGCCGCGCCCGTCCTCGGTCTGGTCACGGCCGACGTCGAGGCCGGTGATTTCCGAGCGACGTAGGGCACCGGCAAATCCGATCAGCAGCATCGCCCGGTCGCGCAGGCCACGCAGCGTCCCGCGATCGAGCGTCTCGAGCATCGCCAGCAGATCTTCTGGCATAATTGGCTCCTTCTGGCGCGGAGGCTTACCGTGGCGATTGCGGATGCCGGCCATGACGGTGGCAATGTGCCGGTCCTTGCGATCAAGAGTGAGACCGCGCTGCGCATAGTTCCAGCCGAGCGATGATAGCCGCCGCTCAATCGTTGAGACGGAATTCGGCTTGCGATCGCCGGTGACGGTTCCCGAGGCGCACGCGGTAATGTAGAGGCCAACGGTATGTGGACTGGGTGGAAACGGTTCGATTCCCTGGCGGCGGCACCAGCTGGTGAAATGCTTCCAGTCGGAGGCATAGGCGCGGCGAGTATTCACCGAACTCGCCGCCTCGACGTACGACCGCGCTTTTTCTGTCAGCTCTTCAAATTGCCGGGAAGGAAGCCTCGAACTGTCCATGGGCTTGGTAGGGGAGGGGAGGGCGCCCTCATGCGCATCCCGGCCCATCTCCCCGACGACATCAACGATGTCGGCAAGATCTTCGTCAGAACGGTCTGTGTCGGTCATCCCTAAGCTCCCACGCTCCACAACACCGATTTCGCCGGCGAATCAGCGCTTTGCTGTGCCTAAAGGAGGGAATCAGAATAGGGATGATAAGGCAACATTATCGTGCATGATGGCCGTTTAAGTTGTTTGGCGTTTTTGTTGTCTATATATGCATGTAAGCGCACTAATGTAGTCGGCGCGTTCTGCTCTTAAAATCCGACAAAGCAGCGTCTGATGTGAACGATACTCGCTAGCGGTGACAGAGACAGCGGCGATCAGATCTATGCAGCACCGTGGCTGGGAGAATAGCGGCCAAGTGCTAACCACGCCAACCGACATCACCGTAGTCCAACCGTTCAACATGACCATCGGCGGGACAACGCTCACACATCCGCAACGAACGCGAGTGCGCCGCGGGGGGATACTGAAGTAGCAGTTGGTCTGCGCTGGTTTTCCCGTCCGAACCGCCAACTGTGCACGCGCGAGGGACTCTCGATCTTACCCTTCCACGGACCTGATCCCGATCTTCGTGGCGAACTGGCTGTTGAGGAACAACTTCAGACCATCAGGAGAGGTCGAAGGGGAGGGGACCGAGCCCGAGGCGAGGGTTTCGATCAGCCAGGCCGCGTGAGCGGCGGAGCCGGCGGCAAGGGCGCTGCCAAATTCGTCGCTGGCGTTGATCTGGATAGTGATTTCGCGCGTGGTGCCATCATCGCGGTTCGCGCAGGCGTGCATGAGGACGACGTCGTCCTCATCGCTGGCAAGGCCGTTCTGCAGCAGCGAAGCCAGCATGTCGCGGCGCTGGCGAAGCCTGAGGTCATCAAGCAGGAACTGCATGTAGTCGAGATGGCCGGGGTATCGGATCGTCCGGCAGACGAGCGTGCGGATGTTACCGCCCGCAAGTCGCGCCATCGGCGCAACAACGCCGGAGGTGCAGAACGCCTCGTAGGCGTTGCCGTCGATCTCGAGCTGCTTAAGGCAGGTAAGCGGGTCCAGCGTCACCAGGTCGAAGTCGATGATCGCCTCGCAGGGGCGGGTATATTCGGTAAAGAGGCCGTCAAAGTTCCAGATGATCGAATAACCGAGCCGGTTGGTACGCCGCGCTGGAATCGCGCCGACCGAAAGGGCGATGTCGACCGGACCTGAGGCCTGTGCGGCCAGCGTTTGGACGACGAGGTCTGCGAGGCCAGGAGAGATGCCGCAGCCGCGCACGATGTTAACGCTTGCTGGCGCGGGCTCGTCGGCCGGTGGCATGGAAAAGTCGAGATAGCGGCAGCCTGCCTCGATGGCCGCCGCTTCGACGCGCCGGACGATCCGGTCCGGTACGGCGGCGACAACCACATCGGCGCCGGCGATGAAGCTGGAGAGCTGAATGGGGCTGGTCGCGTCTAGATGGTGGGCAACAAGGCGATGTTCTGTCGCTCGCGCCAGGGCTTCCTCGGTACAGTCGCCGACCCGCACATGATAAGTGCCGGCAGAGACCAGCATGCGCGCCAGGGCCAGTCCGACCTGTCCCGCTCCGACGATGGCAACGGTGCTCTGCGAAGGCGCTATCAATGGTTGAACCTCGAGACGAAGGCAGCGAGACGTTCGTTCGACGGATTGCGGATGATCTCGTTGGCCGAGC
This sequence comes from Aminobacter sp. J44, assembly GCF_007829415.1. Lineage (NCBI taxonomy): Bacteria > Pseudomonadati > Pseudomonadota > Alphaproteobacteria > Hyphomicrobiales > Phyllobacteriaceae > Aminobacter > Aminobacter sp. J44. The sequence goes on from NZ_VLJG01000040.1 coordinate 15,286, forward strand.
CTTCGGCGGCGATCGTGCCGCAATCAAGAAAGAGGACGCGGTCGGAAACGTCTGCCGCAAAGGCCATCTCATGCGTGACGATCGCCATGGTCATGCCTTCGTCAGCGAGGCGGCGGATGACGGTCAGCACCTCACCAACGAGCTCGGGATCGAGCGCGCTCGTCACCTCATCAAGGAGGAGGACATCCGGCTTCATCGCCAGTGCGCGGGCGATCGCGACGCGCTGCTTCTGGCCGCCAGAAAGGTGGTTCGGGTAGGCGGCATGCTTGTCCTGCAGGCCGACCTGGGCCAGCAGTTCACGTGCCTCAGCCTCGGCCTGCTCCTTCGGCGTCTTGCAGACGACGATCGGGCCTTCGGTAACGTTTTCCAGCACTGTCTTGTGCGGGAACAGGTTGAAGTGCTGGAACACCATCCCGACGTTGCGACGTAGCGTGCCGATGCCGATCTTGTCGCCGGTGTCCCTGAATTTGCGGCCTATTTCGCGCCCGCGGAAGCGGATGGTGCCGCCGCTCGGCTGTTCCATCATGTTGAGGCAGCGGATCAGCGTCGACTTGCCAGATCCCGAAGGGCCGATCAGGGCAACGACTTCGCCGCGCTTGAGGTTGAGGTCGACGCCCTTGAGGACTTCCAGAGCGCCGTAGGACTTGCGCAGGCCAGAGGCTTCGATGATTGCTTCATTGTTGGTCATGGGTTCGCCCATCCTCAGTCACTTACCCGCAGGCGCCGTTCCAGCCAGTCCGCAGCCTGGGTCAGCGGGAACAGGACAACAATGTAAAGCACGGCCATCACCGTGTAGGATTCCAGCGGCCGGTAGGTCTGGCCGTTGACGACCGCAGCCATGTAGGCGAGGTCCGCCACAGAAATCACCGAGATCAGCGAGGTGTTCTTGAACTGGATCACCGACTGGTTGATGAAGGAAGGCAGCATCCGCTTGAAGGCTTGTGGCATGATGATGCGCGTCGAGGCCTGCCACGGGCTCATGCCGATCGCTGCCGCTGCCTCGCGTTGTCCCTTGTCGATCGAAAGAATGCCGCCGCGGAAGATTTCAGCGTAGAACGCGCCGACATAGAGCGAGAGCGTCAGCATCGCCGCGACACGGTTGTCGATGTCGATGCCGACCAGCAGCGGAAAGGCGTAGTAGAACCAGAGCAGCTGCACCAGCAACGGGGTGCAGCGGAAGATCTCTTGGTAGAAGCGCGCGGCGTAGTGGAAAATCTTCCAGCTGGACAGGCGCGCGGCGCAGGTAATGAGGCCGATGAACACGCCGAAGACGATCGAGCCGATCGTATAGAGGACCGTCAGGCCCAAGCCCCACATGAACAGGTCCCAGTACTGCCAGACGACGTCGAACTTCCACACATACATCAGGACAGTCCTCCCGCAGCTCGGGCTCCACGTCGCTCGTGCATCGATTTGTCCCCTCTTGTCTTTAGCGCTACCGGCTTGATTGGTGCGTCGGCACTGCTGCTTACTGTCATCTTCCGATTGCACCCTGCCAGCGGCAATATCAGGCTTGGGCGGCTACTTATCGGATTTCTTGGAAGAACGGGTTCTGCTGGAACCGAGAAATTACTCCTGAGAGATAGTCGAGGTTATCTGGCTCAAGCTCGGTAAGAGGCGCGCGCAGCTGCGGCGAGGCGAGGCCGGCCATTGCCAGCGCCGCCTTTACAGGTGCGGGGTTCGATTCCACGAACAGCGCCTCGGCGAGCTCCGAGAGCTCGTCATGCAGGCGAAGGGCAAGGTCGCGATCGCCCCGCTGCCAGGCGCGGACCATCGCAACGGTCTCTTTCGGGGCGATGTTCGATACGACGCTGGTAACGCCAATGGCGCCGGCGGCGAGGAAGGGCAGGGTCAGTGCATCGTCGCCGCTGTGGATCGGAAAATCGGCGCCGCAGGCGCGGCGGATGGCGGTGACGCGGGCGACCGATCCGCCCGCTTCCTTGATCGCCACCACGTTTGGGCAGGTCTCGCGAAGAATGGCGCAGGTCTCCGGCGCAATCTCGACGCCGCAGCGACCCGGCACGCTGTAGAGCATGACCGGAAGGCCGGTCGAGTTGCAGACCCATCGGTAGTGCTCGATCAGGCCCTTCTGCGTCGGCTTGTTGTAGTAGGGGGTGACGATAAGCAGGCCATCGGCGCCGGCAGCTTCGGCGCGGCGGACGCGGTGGATCGTATCGCAGGTGTTGTTGGACCCTGCGCCGGCGATGATCATCGCGCGTCCTTTGGCCATCTCGACGGTGCGTCGGATGAGAACGTCCGCCTCTTCGGCGGTGAGTGTGGCGGCCTCGCCGGTGGTCCCCACGGGCACGAGCCCGGCGACGCCTGCCTCAAGCTGGCGCTCGACCAGCCGGTCGAAGGCCTCGAGGTCGATCGCGCCGTCGCGGAAGGGAGTGACGAGCGCGGTGAAGACGCCACGAAAACGGTCAGTCTGAAGGGCATTCATCGTCTTAGCTTCCTGGTCTTGGCTGTTGCCGGAACATGTCGGCGGGAGAGTAGAGCCCCGGGGCGGGATTGCTGCCGACCAGCCAGTGCGCGGCGGCAAGAGCCCCATCCGCATAGGCTGACAGCGTGTTGACCCGGTGGGTCAGCGTGATCTCCACGCCGCCGACGTCGAAGTGGTACTGGGTAAGGTCGCCCGACCGGCGGTCATTTCCGCCGAGAGACAGCGCTTCGAGCGCGCCGGTGTCAGGTCGCAGCGTGAAGCTTTGCGCTTCGCTCGCCAGCGCACCGGGAAGCGCTTGAGCGATCATCGCCGCGGTGATGGTGGCCAGATGCGCGCCGGTGGCGAAGTTGTCGCTCAAGAGCAGCGGCCGGTGGCGCGCATGGCTGGTCAGCTTCCTGACTTGCGCCACCGAAAAGCCGGTCGTGCCAATGACGAACGGGATACGCTTCTTCGCGCACTGCGCTTGCAGCGCCACGGTCGCGGCGGGTGTCGAGAAGTCGATCATCACGTCGCAATGGGCGTTCATGGCGGCATCTGCAGGGCGGTACTCGATGCTGCCGGCCGAAACCGGCCGGCCGACATGCGGCGAGCGCGGGTTGACGAGGCAGGCCGCGAGTTCCAGCCCCGGCGACGACAGGATGGCGGCCACGATATGCGAGCCGACACGTCCTGCTGCTCCAACCACGCCGATGCGCATCGATCCCTCCTAGTCGATGACGACTTTGGGTTCGGACATTTCGCGTAGCGCGATGCGCACGCCCTCGCGGCCGAGCCCGCTCGACTTGCGGCCGCCGAACGGCACGTGTTCGGAGCGGAAGTCCGGACCCTCGTTGATCATTACGCCGCCGACCTGCAGCTCGCGGCTGAACTGCCGGATAAGGGCGTGGTCGTTGGTGAAGACGCCGGCCTGAAGGCCAAACTCGGAGGCGTTTACCTCACGGATAGCGTCCTCCACCTTGGAGAAGGTGCGGATGGAGATGGCCGGGCCGAAGGTCTCCGAGGCAATGACCGGGTGGTCCGGCTCGACGCGGTCGAGAACCGTTGGCGCAAACAGCGCGCCTTCGTGCGAGCCACCGGCGAGGAGCTTCGCGCCTGCTGCAACCGAGGCATCTACGCGCTCCTTCACCGCCTTCGCCGCGTCAACGTCGATGACCGGGCCCATCTGGGTCTCGTCGAGGAGTGGATTGCCGAAGCGCACAGCCTCGACCGCCGGCAGCAGCTTTTCGATAAAGCGCTCCCGAATTTTCTCGTGGAGGTAAAGCTTCTTCACCGCGGCGCAGGACTGGCCGGCGATCTCGAAGCGATGGCCGATGGTGGTGGCGACCGCCTTGTCGAGGTCGGCATCCGGCATCACGAACAGCGGATCGTTGCCGCCGAGCTCCATCAGGCAGCGGACGAGACCACTGGCGCTCTTCAGCGCGCGTCCCGCCGCCGGGCCACCGGTGAAACTCAGAAGGTCGATCGGGGCGCGGGCAAGACTAAGCGCGGCGTCCGCACCGCCATGCACCACCTGGAACAGGCCGAGTGGGAAGCCCGCCTCCTGCGCGAGGCCCGCAAGCCAGCCTGCGGTTAATGGCGCCTTCGGCGACGGCTTGGCGATGACCGCATTCCCTGCCGCAATCGCAGGCCCGAGCTTATGGCAGAGCAGGTTGAGCGGATAGTTGAACGGCGTGATCGCACCAACGACGCCGACCGGCTCGTAGGTGATCGTCGCCCGGCGATCGACACCGCCCGAGACGATGCCGCAATGCAGGACTTCGCCGTCGAGGAATGTCGCGGCATCGCCCGACAACCGCAGCGTGTTCTGCGCCCGGCGGACCTCGTTGCGCGCTTCCGTGATCGTCTTGCCGACTTCGCTGGCAAGGAGCTGCGCCAGTTCTTCGGCGCGGGCGGCAATGCGGGAGGCAAGTGCCTCAAGGAGAGCCCGCCGCTCGTGCGGCTGCGAATGGCGGAACGCGTTCTGCGCAGCCTTGGCGCGGGAAACAGCGACGGCGATCTCGTGCGCGTCGGCCGCCGCGACCTCACCGACAACGCTGTTGTCGTATGGGTTCAGGACCTCGATGGCGGAGGAGTTTTCCGGCTTGCGAATGGCGCTTGCGGTCATTTCGTCCTCGTCTTTGGTTGGGTGGTGCCGGCGTCGTTGCCGTCCCGGATCAGGGAAGAGATCTGCACCGGCCGGATCGGCCAGCGGGTTCCGGTGAGCTGCGAAGCTTCGATCGCCACGTCTCCGCCCTGCACCTGGCCGAGCAGCGCCGCGACGTTGTCGGCACAGAAGCGGCCTTGGCAGCTGCCCATGCCGAAGCGGCCATTGAGCTTGACCTCACGGGGCGACATGCCCGGATTTCGGGCGAGCATTGCCTTGAGCGTGCCGACCGTGCCGTTCTCGCACCGGCAAAGAACAGTGTCGTCGGGGAGGTCCTCAAGCGTCGGCATGCAGGCCATCCTGAACAGTTCCTTGAGCACCAGCTGCGCGCGCCGCTCGGCATCGATCCGCGCCGGAGTAGGTGATGGCTTTTCCCCGCGCAGATGCGCCAGCGCCTCATCGGCCGCCCGCGCGCCGTCCACTTCGGCAGTGACGGCACCCAGTGCCTCGCGGCAATCGCCGGCGCGGATGATGAGCGGCGCGGACTTGCGCTCGAACAGCCCGAACGAGTTCGGCCGTATGCCGTCATGCAGCGCGACATGGTCAACGATGAAGGTTTCATCACCCCGTGCGGAGGTGGTGCGAACATGCAGCCCGTCCTCTCCTCGCTCGATCGAGACGATCCGCGTGCCGCGTTTCCACGGCACGTTGTGGCGCGAAAGGGTGTTCAGGTAGTAGCGCGCTTCAATCAGCAGTCGCGGGTTGGAAAGCAGTCGTAGGCCCTGCAGCAGCTTTGCCGTCGGATTGGCGGCTTCGACGACCGCGATCGGGGCATTGCCAGCCGCCGCCAGCTGTGCACCGAGTGCCACCGTGAGCGGGCCATTGCCGGCGACGAGAATGCGGCCTTTTGGTGCCTCGCCAGTTTCCTTCAGCATTACCTGCATGCCGCCGGCGGTCCAGACATTCGGCAGCGTCCAGCCGGGGCGTGGCAGAACCCGCTCCACTGCGCCTATTGCGAAAATGATGACCCTTGCCGCCACCTGGAGCGATGCGCCGCTGATGCGGTCTTCGAGCACTGCAACGCCTTCCGAATCCAGCCCGACAAAGGTCGTCTGCGGCGTCAACGTGACGGGACTGTTTGTGATCAATACCTCCAGCCGCTCCCACTGCGCCTTCACGCTGTTCGGCAGGGCGATCGAGGTTGCGGGGTTCGCCGGCCGGCGGTGGATCGCACCACCCGGCTTGTTGCGCTGGTCGATCCAAAGAACCGAAACGTTGCCGGGGCCCAGCCGCGCGACTGCGGCAATGCCGGCAGGCCCCGCGCCGACGACCAGGACGTCGATGTTGCGGATCACGTCAGTCATTGGCGCTGCTCACAATTGCGCCGGACGTAGCGAGGGTCAGGCACGCCTCGACGCGGCGCTCGCCGCACCAGACGACACAAGACTGACAGCTGCCGATGCCGCAGAAATAGGCGAGGGGTGTTGCACCGCCCGCGCGCAGGATCGCCGCCGCCAGCGTCTCGCCTTCGTTGAACGCGATAGTCCTGCCGTCAAAGGTGAAGGTCTGCGACGTCATGCTGCAATTCTCAGGGAAGGAAACCGTGCCGGGTCGAACGCAGCAAGGTCGATTGTCGTCCGCTGGCCGAGCGCCAGCTGGCTCATCATTCGCCCGGCAAGGGGGCCGAGGCAGATGCCGTCGCCTTCAAAACCGGTGGCAAGGAGTGCATTGTCAAAGCCCGGCACCCGGCCGATTAGCGGGCGCCCGTCTTCTGTCGCGGTGCGAATGCCGGAGAAGGTGCGAAGGAGCCGAACGTTCGCAAGCTGCGGCACCATGTCGACGGCTTCGATCAGGAGCCGGCGCACCGCCTCGATGTCGGTACCGCCGATCTCGGTCTCCTCGCGGGTTCCGCCGATCAGGAACTGGCCGGTACGCAGCGGATCGATGACGAGGCCGAAGCGGCGCTGCGTCGCATCCATCTTCGTATCGGTCGAATCCTTTGAGATGAGGTAGCGACATGACATCAGCGAGCCGGGGATGCCCGCATTGAGGGAAGGCGCACGTTCGGTGACCAGCATCTGCCCCTTGCGGCCGCGCAGAACGCCATTCAGGCCAAGCAGCCGCACACTGCCGCCGCCGGCTGCGAGCACCAGAAGGTCGCAGTCCAGCTTGCCCTTGGAGGTTATGACCGCCGAAACGCTCCGCGACTGGCCGCCTACGACGAAGTCATTCACGCTACAGCCGCGCCTGACCTGCGCGCCCGATGCCGCCAGCAGGCGGTTGACGAGCTCGAAGCCGATCGCATGGCCCTCGCCCTTCACCTCCATCGCCGAGCGCACTTGCTCTGAGAGGTTGCGGATCTTTGCATGCGTTGCGTCGCGGCCCAGGTGTTCAACCGCAACGCCGCTGGCGCTCAGTGCTGCGCGGTGTTTTTCAAGTACTGCCTCCTCGGCCTCACCCTGCGCCACCATGAAGGTGCTGCGCTCCTTGAACAGGTTATCGAACAGGCCCTCATCGCGCAGCTCGCGGTAAAGTTTTACGCCCTCGACAGCAGCCTCCATCATTGGCCCCGGCTTCTTGCTGGCAACCGACACGGCTCCGTCCGCGGAGCCCGTCGCGCCTGCCGCCGGCGCCATCGCCTCGAGGATCGTGACCTTGAAGCCGGCTCTGGCGAGAAAATAGGCGGATGCCGCGCCGACGATACCCGCGCCGACGATCACCGCCCGTTGCTGGATTGTAGCTGCCACGTACGGAGCTCTCGCAAATTGAACGTGGTGCCATTCTTGAAAGCTGCCGCTTGCAAGTCGATGCAAGAACAGGGCCTTCGCTATTCGGTTTTTTTGTAGGAGGCTCGTCCCATGGGGTAGTCGCGCGACGCGAGGCTGCCATGCTATCGCTTCGCCATGGCCAAGATCAGTCTCACCCTTATTCAGACGTTCTATGAAGTCGCTTCGCACGGATCCTTTTCAGGCGCGGCGCGCGAGCTGAACCTCTCCTACCAGTCGGCCGCGAACCACGTGCGCCGGCTCGAGCAGATCCTGCGCGAAAAGCTGATCGAGTCCGAACAGGGCGCCAAGCGCATTTCGCTGACGCCGCGCGGACGCGCGCTCTACAATCTCCTCCATCCCGAACTCGACGTAATGCTCGAACGTCTGACCAAGCTGATCGAAAACCAGCGCACGGCACTTCGTATTGGGATGCCGCAGGCGATCTTCTTTCACCTCCTGCCGAAGGTGCTGAAGCGCTTTCGAGAAGAAAATCCCGACATGGAGATCACCGTCTATGAGCGCGATACGGTGCTGGCGGAGCTGGTGAAGAATGGCAGCCTCGATATCTGCATTTCCGAGCGCTACTTCGGCGATCCGGTTGTGCCGCAGAAGTTGCTTGGCACCTATCGCCTTGCCCTCGTATTTCCGAGTGAGTGGGGMCCTGCCCCAGCACCGGCGGACGTTCCCGCCTGGGCGATCGGGCGGTCCTTCATTACCCACGAGCCCGGTCAGACCTTGCGCAACCTTGCCATTGACTTCCTCAACTCGTCCGGCCAGGCGGCGCAGCCGGCGATCGCGACCTCCGGCAGTTCCTCAGTCATGCGCTGTGTGCAGGAGGGACTGGGCTTTGCCATCTTGCCGTCCTGGTGCATCAACCACGACGATGAGCGGCTCACCTGTGTCACGCTGTCGAACCTTCCGGAAGTGCGCGTCTACTTCGGCCACGCCGACTTCCTGCGCCGCAACGAAGGTGTGAAGATGCTCTATGACGTGTGCGTTGCCGAGCTCGTCGGAACCGAGCTCGACGAACCCAACGCCGAGCATGCCTTTCCGCGCTGAGACGCTAACCTACAAAAAAACCGATAAGTCGGCCCGTCACTCTAGCATTGCCGGGACACGGACCTCCGCTACGCTGCCCACAATGGCCGGGGCCAGGAGACAACAAGAAGACAGGGGCAATTGGAGGTAAGCATGGGATTCTGGAAGAAGCTCGCCGCAGGCGCGGCAATTGCACTCGGGCTGTTCGGCGGAGCCGCGAAGGCCGACACAATCGCAGAAATCAAGGAACGCGGCGTCCTGCGCATTCCGGGAATCCTCAACGAAGTGCCCTACTTCAACAAGGACCCGCGCTCGGGCGAGTGGCAGGGCTTCGTCATCGACATGGCGAAGGACATTGCCCAGATTCTCGACGTGAAACTGGAAGTCGTCGAGTCGAGCTGGGCGAACGCCATTCTCGACGTGCAGAGTGGTAAGGTTGACATGGCCTTCGCGGTGACGGCAACGCCGGCCCGCGCGTTGTCGGTCCACTTCTCTTCGCCGACCTACTTCAACTCCTTCGTCATCGTCAGCGCCAAGCCTGAGGTTCAGGGCCGCTCGTGGAGCGAGCTCAACGATCCAAAGTATACCTTCGCCGTTGACATGGGCTCGGCACAGGACCTGATCACGCAGCAGTACCTGCCGAAGGCGAACATCCTGCGCTTCAAGACGCGTGACGAGGCGATCATTGCCGCCACTACCGGCAAGGCCGACGGCCTCGTCAACACCATGCTGAACGGTCTTGCGATGACCAAGCGCGCACCGGACCTCGGCGCAGTGATGGTGCCGACGCCGGTGCTGTCGACGCCGTCAGTCATTGCGGTCAACTACGGCGCCGACGAGGTTTTTAAGAGTTTCGTCTCCGGCTGGGCCGAATACAACCGCCGCATCGGCAACAACCAGACCTGGATCGTCAAGAGCCTCGAGCCGCTTGGCGTGACTCTCGACGACATGCCGGAAGGTTTTGGCTTCGGCGGATAGAGAGCCGATAGTTCTCCTCCCAACGAAAGCCCGCCGGACACGGCGGGTTAGACTGCTGACAAACCTCTGGCTTCGGCCGGAGGTTTTTGATTCAGTGGGGCATGCTGAAGAAGCCTGCTCCCGAACAGACGGCGCTCGAGATAGTGACGCTYGAGAGCCTGGTGCCGAAGGATCACCTGCTGCGCAAGATCGACGCGGTGATCGACTTTTCCTTCATCCACGATCGTGTCGCGGGGCTCTACTGCCCCGACAACGGCCGGCCGCCGC
>NZ_VLJG01000041.1:0-24392 GCF_007829415.1 Aminobacter sp. J44
TGTTCCTGTGGTGCGAGGTCTGGGTAAGCAGCCTCGTGCAACTGTTCAGGTTCAAAGCAGCACTGCGGGAAGGGGCCAGGCCATGCCACGGTCTGCTTTCCCAAGCGGAGGCGACCAGGATSCCMKCGGCCTCCTTCCCGCAACCATTCTACACCTCCGCAAACACACAGGATCCCCTGCTCGCGCCCGCTTCGCGGGCTTGGCGGGGATGACGAGGTATAGATGTCGGGGATAGTCGCTGATGTCGTGCCTGAGCACTTGTCCTCGTCGACCTGTCTCGCCACCACCGGGTACGCCGTTTTACCAGCCTCGCGATGCTGACGTGCGAGGTGCGCCGACGCTGACACTTCGTGGCTGATACGCTTCCACTTCGTCATACCCCGACTCGACCGGGGTATCCATGCCTGAACCTTTCCGGTTCAGCAGCGGTGAAGAACAGGGGCGGTGGCCGTATTTGTTCGCTGGGCCTTTGCTAAGGTGCGCGTAGGGTCCGGAGGGCGACGGATGAGCATGGCAGCGAGTGCGCGACTGCCGGTGGGGTGGAGATGTTCAGGCATGGATCTCCTGCTCGCGCCCGCATCGCGGGCTTGGCGGGGATGACGAGGTTTTGGTGTCGCGGTCTCACGTTACCGACTACCGACAGTGACGTCGCACTCGTCTCGCCAGTTTCTTGTTGCGCTTCCACCTCGTCATACCCCGGCTCGACCGGGGTATCCATGCCGGAACGTTTCCGGCTCACCAGCGGGGAAGAACAGGGGCGGCGTTACCTTCTTGCGCGGCTCCGCGAAGGGTGGGGCCGATTGCGCAGGTCTAGAGCTCCTCATCTACCTTGGACAGTGCCCGGCAGCCCCCTCCGCCGCCTTCGGCGTCACCTCCCCCGCTTCGCAGGGGAGGATCCCCGGCGTGGCCTTCAGTTCGGTCGCGTCGAGAACTGATCAGCTGGTTTCGTGGCTTTGCTTGAGAATGTATTGCCCGTCGCCGGACACTTGCGTCTTCCATCTCCACCGGCACGCCCGGATCCTCCCCCATTTATGGGGGGACCATGCGAAGCATGGTGCAGCGGGCTCGTGAAGCGCGGCGCGCCCGCACATAGGAAGGAACGCCCCTCAATCGAGCCGGTACGGCACCGCTCCCCGAACATTCGGGTCCACCACCAGTCGTCGCTTGAGTGGCGGGACGGCGCGCTGGGTGCAGTTGACCCGCTCGCAGATGCGGCAGGAAATGCCGATCGGATCGAAGGCGGCGCGGTTATCGATGTCGAGGTCGTCGGCATAGACGAAGTCGCGCGCGTGGGTCACCTCGCAGCCGACGGCGATCGCATAGCGCCGCTGCGGCGCGCGAAAACCGCCGCCGCCCTTGCTGATCTCGGTGGCAAGGCACAGGTAGCGCACTCCGTCCGGGGTCTCCGCGAGCTGGCGGATGATGCGGCCGGGCTGCTCGAAGGCCTGATGCACGTTCCAGAGCGGGCAGGCGGCACCAAAGCGCGCGAACTGAAGCTTGGCGGCGCTGTGGCGCTTGGTGATGTTGCCGGCGCGGTCGATGCGCGCGAAGAAGATCGGGATGCCCTTGCGGCCCGGCCGCTGCAGCGTCGACAGCCGGTGCGACACCTGCTCGACGCTGGCTCCGAAGCGCATGGCAAGCAATTCGAGGTCATGGCGCAGCTCGCGGGCAGACGCCATCAGCGCCTCGTAGGGCATCATCAGCGCCCCGGCGAAATAGTTGGCAAGGCCGATCTTGCAAATGGCCTTTGCCTCGGGCGTGCGAAAGCCCGCGCTTTCTGTGACCGCGTTGATCGTCGACGTCATTTCCAGCGTGCCGATCTGGAACGCGGTCTGGAAGCTGCGGGTGGAGACCGGCGAGAACGGGTCGAGATAGAGGAGCTTCCGGTCGGGGTCGTAGCGGCGCAGCGCTTGCTCGTCGGTGCTGGCGCGGGTGGTGCGGATGCCGTGCCGGCGTTCGAGATAGTCCGGCAGCGCGGCGGAAGGATCTCGCTCAGGGATGCCCAGCTTTGCCGCGAGGTCCTCGGCGGCGATGTCGAGGTCGTGGATGTAATTGTCGACGAAGTGAAAGAAGTCGCGCACCTCGTCGTAGGGGGTGGGCTCGGCTGCAGCCGATCTGCCCAGAGTGTCGTCGACGCTCGCAAGCTGCTCCGAATTGCGCCGGTAGGCCTCGTGGGCGGCAATCAGCGCATGAGCAAAGCCCGGCGCATTCTGCACCACCATCTTCATTTCCTGCAGCGACGGCCGGAACGTGTCGAACAGCGGATCGCTGATCGCCTCCGACAGCGCCGACAGCAGCCGCTCGCTTTCGCCCGCCGAGAACTCGGAAATGTCGACCCGGAAGTTTTCCGCAAGTGACAGCAGCACACCGGCCGAGACAGAACGCTGGTTGTTCTCGATCTGGTTGAGATAGCTGGTCGAGATGCCGATGCGTTCGGCAAACCGCGCCTGGGTCAGGCGGTTGGCTTCGCGCAGGTCGCGGATCTTGCGGCCGATGAAGAGCTTGGATCGCTGCATTCGCAATTTCGCAATTTACAATGTTGCGAATTGTACTTTACGCGTTTGCGCCCTTTCAAGGGTTTTCTGACCGGCCCGGAAGCGTTAAGCGCACAAGCCGGCAAACCATCCGCTATAGTCGTTGCAGAAGTTTCCTGATGCAGACGATCCAGATCACAGAAGACGAGGCTGCCGCTGATGCGTGAAATACTGGAACAACTGGCCGAGCGCCGCGCCAAAGCCTGGGAGGGCGGCGGTCCGAAGCGCATCGCGGCACAACATGCCAAGGGCAAGCTGACCGCGCGCGAACGCATCGAGGTTCTTCTCGATGAAGGCTCGTTTGAAGAGTACGACATGTACGTGACCCACCGCGCGGTGGATTTCGGCATGGCCGCGCAGCAGTATCCCGGCGATGGCGTCGTCACCGGCTGGGGTACCATCAACGGCCGCATGGTCTACGTCTTCTCGCAGGATTTTACCGTCCTCGGCGGCTCGCTGTCCGAGACCCACGCGCAGAAGATCTGCAAGATCATGGACATGGCGATGCGCAATGGCGCGCCGGTCATCGGTCTCAACGACTCCGGCGGCGCCCGCATCCAGGAAGGCGTTGCCTCGCTTGCGGGCTACGCGGAAGTCTTCCGCCGTAACTCGGAAGCCTCGGGCGTCATCCCGCAGATTTCGGTGATCATGGGCCCGTGCGCTGGCGGCGCGGTCTATTCGCCGGCGCTGACCGACTTCATCTTCATGGTTCGCGACTCCTCCTACATGTTCGTCACCGGGCCGGACGTCGTGAAGACGGTGACCAACGAGATCGTCACTGCCGAAGAACTGGGCGGCGCGCGCACGCATACGCAGAAGTCCTCGGTTGCCGATGGCGCCTATGACGACGACATCGAGGCGCTGGAGCAGGTTCGTCGCCTTTTCGACTTCCTGCCGCTGTCGAACCGCGAAAAGCCGCCGGTGCGCCCGTTCCACGACGATCCGGCGCGCATCGACATGAAGCTCGACACGCTGATCCCGGACTCGGCCACCAAGCCCTACGACATGAAGGAGCTCATCCTCGCGCTAGCCGATGAGGGCGACTTCTTCGAGATCCAGGAAGCCTACGCCAAGAACATCATCATCGGCCTGATGCGCATGGAGGGTCAGACGGTCGGCGTCGTCGCCAACCAGCCGATGGTGCTCGCGGGCTGTCTCGACATCGACTCCTCGCGCAAGGCCGCGCGCTTCGTGCGCTTCTGCGATGCCTTCAACATCCCGATCCTGACGCTGGTCGACGTGCCGGGCTTCCTGCCGGGCACGGCGCAGGAATATGGCGGCGTCATCAAGCATGGCGCGAAGCTGCTGTTTGCATATTCGCAGGCAACCGTGCCGATGGTCACGCTGATCACCCGCAAAGCCTATGGCGGCGCCTATGACGTCATGGCCTCCAAGCACATCGGCGCCGACATCAACTACGCCTGGCCGACCGCCGAAATCGCGGTGATGGGCGCCAAGGGCGCGACCGAGATCCTGTACCGCTCGGAACTCGGCGATGCCGAGAAAATCGCCGCGCGCACCAAGGAGTACGAGGTCAACTTCGCCAACCCGTTCAAGGCGGCGGAGCGCGGCTTCATCGACGAGGTGATCATGCCGCATTCATCGCGCCGCCGCATCGCCAGGGCATTCGCGATGCTTCGCACCAAGAAGCAGGAGCAGCCCTGGAAGAAGCACGACACGATGCCGCTGTGACGAGGTCTTGAGATGAACAAGCCGAAGCTCACACCGGAAGCAGCCCGTCGGGATCATCGCGAAATGCTGATGTACCTGGCAATGAACGCCGCCGCCGGCGCGTTGATGGGCGCGCTGGTCGCGATCGCGATCATCTGGTTCGACGCGGGCGGCATCGGCACCCGCATCGCCCGCTCGTCGCACCAGATCATTGGCACCCTCTTGCTCGTCGTCCCCTTCGCCGCGGTTTTCGGCGGCGTGGTGGCGGCATCAGCCATCATCACCATGCCCTATGAAAAGAAGTTCAGGGACTGAGCCCGTGAGGATTGGAGACCTGTAATGTTCAAGAAGATCCTCATTGCCAATCGCGGTGAAATCGCCTGCCGCGTCATCCGCACCGCTAAGAAGCTGGGCATCAAGACGGTCGCCGTCTATTCGGATGCCGACCGCGACGCGCTGCATGTGAAGCAGGCCGACGAGGCGGTCCACATCGGCCCCGCGCCGTCCAGCCAGTCCTACATCGTCATCGAGAAGATCATCGACGCGATCCGCCAAACGGGTGCCGATGCCGTGCATCCGGGCTACGGCTTTCTGTCGGAGAACTCGAAGTTCGCCGAGGCGCTCGAGAAGGAAGGCGTCACCTTCATCGGTCCGCCGGTCCGCGCGATCGAGGCGATGGGCGACAAGATCACCTCGAAGAAGCTCGCGGCCGAGGCGAAGGTGAACACCGTGCCGGGCCACATGGGCCTGATCGAGGATGCCGACGAGGCCGTGCGTATTGCGAGTTCCATCGGCTATCCGGTGATGATCAAGGCCTCCGCCGGCGGCGGCGGCAAGGGCATGCGCATTGCCTGGAACGACGAGGAAGCCCGCGAAGGGTTCCAGTCCTCGAAGAACGAGGCGAAGTCGTCGTTCGGTGACGACCGCATCTTCATCGAGAAGTTCGTCACCCAGCCGCGCCACATCGAGATCCAGGTGCTGGGCGACAAGCACGGCAACGTCATCTATCTCGGCGAGCGCGAGTGTTCGATCCAGCGCCGCAACCAGAAGGTCGTCGAGGAGGCGCCGTCGCCGTTCCTGGACGCCGCGACCCGCAAGGCGATGGGTGAGCAGGCCGTCGCGCTGGCGAAGGCCGTCGGCTACCACTCGGCCGGCACCGTCGAGTTCATCGTCGACGGCAACCGCAACTTCTACTTCCTCGAGATGAACACCCGCCTGCAGGTGGAGCATCCGGTCACCGAGCTCATCACCGGCATCGACCTCGTGGAAGAAATGATCCGCGTCGCGGCCGGCGAAAAGCTCAAGCTCGGCCAGGATGACGTCAAGCTCAATGGCTGGGCGATCGAGAGCCGCCTCTATGCCGAGGATCCGTACCGCAACTTCCTGCCGTCGATCGGCCGCCTGACGCGCTATCGGCCGCCGGAAGAGGGCGCGCAGGACGACGGCACGATCATCCGCAACGACACGGGCGTATTCGAGGGCGGCGAGATCTCGATGTACTACGACCCGATGATCGCCAAGCTCTGCACCTGGGCGCCGACCCGCGACAAGGCGGTGGCGGCGATGTCGCAGGCGCTGGACGACTTCGAGGTCGAAGGCATCGGCCACAACCTGCCCTTCCTGTCGGCGGTTATGGAGCACCCGCGCTTCAGGGAAGGCCGGCTGACCACCGCCTTCATCGCCGAGGAGTGGCCGGAGGGCTTTGCCGGCGTCCAGCCGGACGCGGAGGCCTCGCGCGTTCTCACGGCTGTTGCTGCCTTCATCAACTTCCGCTCGCAGCGCCGCGCGGTGCTGATTTCCGGCACGCTTGCCAACCACGCCCGCAAGGTCGGCCACGAATGGATGGTCAGCTTCGCCGGCCAGTGGATCCCGGTGACGATCAAGGACGACGCATCGCGCACGGTCGTCAGCTTCGAGGATGGTGAGACGCTTGCCGTCACCTCGGACTGGCTGCCGGGCCGCACCCACGCGCACTTCCTCGTCAACGGCAGGCGCATCGGCGTGAAGGTCCAGGCGGTCAACTCCGCCTTTCGCCTGCGCTGGCGCGGCATCGACGAGAAGGTGCACGTGCGCACCCCGCGCGTTGCCGAGCTTGCAAGGCTGATGCCGGTCAAGCTTCCGCCGGATACCTCGAAGATGCTGCTTTGCCCGATGCCAGGCGTCATCACATCGATCGCGGTCAAGGAAGGTGACGAGGTTCAGGAAGGTCAGGCGCTCGCGACCGTCGAGGCCATGAAGATGGAAAACGTGCTGCGCGCCGAGCGCCGCGGCATCGTCAAGAAAATCGCCGTCGAGCCGGGTGCAAGCCTGGCCGTCGATGAGCTGATCATGGAGTTCGAGTGATGAACTTCCTCTTGACCCCCACCCCTTACCCCTCCCCACAAGGGGGAGGGGAGTTGGGCTACGCCAGAGCCAGGCGAACGCTTTCCAGAACTGCACTTGGCAACAAGGTCCCCCTCCCCCTTGTGGGGAGGGGTAAGGGGTGGGGGTATCACGCCGCCACCGCAAAGCTTTTGACTTCTTCAAACCAGGGGAGCGTGTCATGACCAATCCCGACCTCGAGAAGTGGCGCGCGCTTGCCGAGAAGGAGATCAAGCGCGACCCGGACACGCTGGTGTGGAACACGCCGGAAGGCATTCCGGTCAAGCCGCTCTACACCGCCGACGACCTGCAGGGCATCGGTCACCTCGACTCGCTGCCGGGCTTGAAGCCGTTCGTGCGCGGGCCGCGCGCGACCATGTATGCCGGCCGGCCATGGACCATCCGCCAGTATGCCGGCTTCTCGACTGCGGAGGAGTCTAACGCCTTCTACCGCAAGGCGCTGGCTGCCGGTCAGCAGGGCGTTTCGGTCGCGTTCGACCTCGCCACCCACCGTGGCTATGACAGCGACCACCCGCGCGTCGTCGGCGACGTCGGCAAAGCGGGCGTTGCGATCGACTCCGTCGAGGACATGAAGATCCTGTTCGACGGCATCCCGCTCGGCGAGATTTCCGTGTCGATGACCATGAACGGCGCGGTTATCCCGATCCTCGCCAGCTTCATCGTCGCGGGTGAAGAGCAGGGCGTGCCGCGAGAAAAGCTCTCCGGGACCATCCAGAACGACATCCTCAAGGAGTTCATGGTCCGCAACACCTACATCTACCCGCCGGAACCCTCGATGCGCATCGTTGCGGACATTATCGAGTACACGGCCAAGGAGATGCCGAAGTTCAACTCGATCTCGATCTCCGGCTACCACATGCAGGAGGCCGGGGCGACGCTGGTGCAGGAGCTCGCCTTCACGCTGGCCGACGGTCGCGAATATGTCCGCGCGGCGCTCAAGAAGGGCCTCAACGTCGACGACTTCGCCGGCCGCCTGTCGTTCTTCTTCGCCATCGGCATGAACTTCTTCATGGAGATCGCCAAGCTGCGCGCCGCGCGCCTCTTGTGGTCGCGTATCATGGAAGAGTTCGAGCCGAAGAAGCCGTCGTCGCTGATGCTGCGCACGCACTGCCAGACCTCGGGCGTGTCGCTGCAGGAGCAGGATCCGTACAACAACGTGATCCGTACCGCCTATGAGGCGCTCTCGGCCGCGCTTGGCGGTACCCAGTCGCTGCACACCAACGCGCTCGACGAGGCGATTGCGCTGCCGACCGAATTCTCGGCGCGCATTGCCCGCAACACGCAGCTGATCCTGCAGCATGAGACGGGCGTGACCAAGGTCGTCGACCCGCTCGCCGGCTCCTACTACGTCGAGAGCCTTACCAACGAACTGGCCGAAAAGGCCTGGGCGCTGATCGAGGAAATTGAGGCGATGGGCGGCATGACCAAGGCCGTCATCGAGGGCCTGCCGAAGCGGCTGATCGAAGAAGCCGCGACCCGCAAGCAGGCGGCGATCGACCGCGGCGACGAGGTCATCGTCGGCGTCAACAAGTACCGGCTCGAGAGTGAGGACGAGCTCGATATTCTCGAGGTCGATAACAAGGCGGTGCGCGAGGCGCAGATCGCCCGCATTGAGCGGGTTCGCCGCCAGCGCGACCCGAAGCGCTGGGAAGAGGCGCTTGCGAACCTTCGTGAGGTCGCGCGCAGCGGCAAGGGGAACATTCTCGAGGCGGCCGTTGAGGCAGCCCGCGCCCGTGCGACGCTCGGCGAAATCTCCGACGCGATGCGCGAGGCGTTCGGCGACCATGCCGCCGAGCCGAAGGTCGTGAAGAAGGTCTACGGCGCCGCCTACCAGGGCGAGCCGGAATACCAGACGCTGGTCGACCGCATCGACGGCCTGACGCAGACGCTGGGCGAGCGCCCGAAGGTACTCGTCGCCAAGCTCGGCCAGGACGGCCACGATCGTGGCGCAAAGATCATCGCATCGGCCTTCGGCGACATCGGCTTCGATGTCGTTGCCGGGCCGCTGTTCCAGACACCGGAGGAGGCGGCCGAGCTCGCCGTCGCCAGCAAGGTTCATGTCGTCGGCATGTCCTCGCTCGCGGCCGGCCACAAGACGCTCGCGCCGCAACTGGTTGACGCACTGAAGTCGCGGGGCGCGACGGATGTGATCGTCGTGGTCGGAGGCGTCGTGCCCCGGCAGGATTACAAATACCTGCTGGATCATGGCGTCGCCGCCGTCTTTGGGCCGGGTACCAACGTGCTTGACGCAGCGCGCGGGGTGCTCGACCTGATGGAAGGCAAACGTCGGAACGCGTAGCGGGGCGCTACGTTTCCGGGGGACGCCGGCATGACCTGCCGGCGTCGGCCTCCCTCATTTTACCACCAAGAGTTGCCTTTCATCTGACCACATCCAGATTATGCTCGGCACGCATAAGGGAGTGATCAGCATGAACGACGAAGCGGAGATCCTGTTCGAGAAGCGCGGGCGGGCCGGCCTCATCACACTCAATCGCCCGAAGGCGCTGAATGCGTTGAATGCGAACATGGTGGCGCTGATGCACCCGCAGCTCATCGAGTGGGCTTCCGATCCCGACGTCGATCTCGTCGTGATTCGCGGCGAGGGCGAAAAGGCCTTCTGCGCCGGCGGCGACATCCGCCAGTTGCATGACTGGGGCAGGGCGGGCGATCCGGCCATGCGCGCCTTCTACCGCGACGAATATCGCCTCAACGCCTACATCAAGTCCTATCCGAAGCCCTATGTCGCGCTGCTCGACGGCATCTGCATGGGCGGCGGCGTCGGCCTGTCGGTTCACGGGAGCCATCGCGTGGCGACCGAAAAGCTGATGTTCGCGATGCCCGAGACAGGCATCGGCTTCTTCCCGGATGTCGGCGGCACCTACTTCCTGCCGCGCATGCCGGGAAAGGTCGGCACCTGGCTTGCGCTGACTGCCTCGCGGCTTGGCCAGACCGACGCGCTGTGGGCCGGCTTTGCCACGCATGCGGTCGCCTCCGCCGACATTCCGGCGCTGACCGATGCGCTGTGCGAGGAGGGCAACCCCGACGAGACCATCCCCGCCTTCGTCATGGCGACAAGTGAATCGTCGGTCGCGCAGATGCGGGAGGTCATCGACCGCTGCTTCTCGGCCGATACGGTCGAGGCAATCCTCGAACGTCTCGACGACGAAGGCGGCGAGTGGGCCGAAAAGCAAGCGGCGACCATCCGCTCGAAATCCCCGAACAGCCTGAAGATCGCGCTGCGCCAGATGCAGGAGGGCGCGAAGGTCGACTTCGAGGAGTGCATGCGCATCGAATACCGCATCGTCTCGCGCGTCGAGAAGGGCGCCGACTTCTACGAGGGCGTGCGCGCCGTGATCATCGACAAGGACCACTCGCCGAAGTGGCAACCTGCGGAGCTGACCGACGTGAGCCAAGAGGCCGTTGACGCCTATTTCGCGCCGCTGCCGGACGAACTCGACCTTGGCGCACTCGATCGCACGGAGAATTCGGCGTTGGCCGATTGACCGCTTCCGCCATTCGACCTACTCCCGAAACACGTTTCAGTTCGGAGGTTTGGAATGGCATTCGCGCGCGTCAACGGCGTCGTCCTTCATCATGAAGTCCGTGGCAGGGCGGATGGCCCGACGGTGGTGTTCTCCAACTCGCTCGGCACGGACTTCCGTATCTGGAACGAGGTGAGCGCGGCGCTGGAGCCCAACTACCGCGTGGTGCTCTACGACAAGCGCGGCCACGGCCTGTCGGAGGCGACGCCGCAGCCCTACCGGATGGGCGACCACGTCAGCGACCTTGCGGCGCTGCTCGACCATCTTGGCGTGAAACAGGCGGTGGTCGTCGGCCTCTCCGTCGGCGGCATGATCGCCCAGGGCATCGCCGCTGCGCGTCCTGACCTCGTCAAGGCGCTGGTCCTTTGCGACACGGCGCACAAGATCGGCACCACCGAGGCCTGGAACGCGCGCATCGACGCCGTCAATGCCAACGGCATTGCCTCGATCGGTGACGCGATCATGGAACGCTGGTTCACCCCCGGCTACCGCTCTCCGGAAAACCCGGACTTCGCCGGCTACACCAACATGCTCACCCGCACGCCGGTCGACGGCTATGCGGGCACCTGCGCCGCGCTGCGCGACGCGGACCTCACCGCCTCCACCTCTATGCTGAAGCTGCCGGTGCTGTGCATCGTCGGCGACCAGGACGGCTCGACGCCGCCAGATCTTGTTCGCACCACCGCGAACCTGATCGAAGGCTCGCGCTTCGAGATCGTCAACGGCGCGGGGCACATCCCCTGCGTCGAACAGCCGGAGCAGACCATCGCGCTGATCACCGGTTTCCTGAAGGAAATCGGCTGGCAGTAAGCGCCTGACGGCGCATTCGCGAAGGGGAGGAGAAGCGAATGGAAAATCTGGTCACGGTTGCACGCGACGGCGGTATCGTCGTCGTCACCATCGACAACCCGCCGGTCAACGCTCTGAGCTTTCGCATGCGCGGGCCGCTGCGCGATGCGCTGGCAGAACTCGATCGTGACGACGGTGTTCAGGCGATCGTGCTCACCTGCGCCGGCCGCACCTTCGTCTCCGGGGCGGACATCAGCGAATTCGGCACGCCCGTGGCGCTGGCCGAACCGACGCTGCCGCAGCTCTGCACGCAGCTCGAGGCTCTGTCGAAGCCGGTCATTGCGTCGATCCACGGCAGCGCGCTGGGCGGCGGGCTGGAGCTTGCGCTCGCCTGCCACTATCGCGTCGCGGACAAGGCGGCGAAGGTTGGCCTTCCCGAGGTGAAGCTTGGACTCATCCCGGGCTCCGGCGGCACGGTGCGTCTGCCGCGCCTGACAGGGCCGGAAAAGGCGGTCGAGCTGATCGTCTCCGGCAACCCGGTCGGTGCAGCGAAGGCGCTGGAATACGGCATCATCGATGCTGTCGCGGAAAATGACCTCGTCGCCACGGCGATCGCTTTCGCAAGGGACAAGGCAGGGCAGGGGCAGCATAAGGCAGTTCGCGAGCGTGACGATCTGTTGAAGGCCGCAAACCTCGAAGCCTTCGATGCAGCCGTCGCTGCCCTGACGAAAAAATCGCGCGGGTTGGAAGCACCTGTTGCGGCGGCGCAGGCTGTGCGCAATGCCATCACCATGCCGTTCGATGAGGCGCTGAGGGCCGAGCGCGAGACCTTCCTGCGGCTCGTTTCGGGCGACCAGTCGCGTGCGCAGCGCCACCTGTTCTTCGCCGAGCGGGAAGCGGCCAAGGTCGACGGCATCGGCAAGGAGACGCCTGTTCGCCCGGTGAAGAAGGTTGGGGTCATCGGCGCTGGCCTGATGGGCGGCGGCATCGCCATGGCCTTCGCCAATGGCGGCTTCGAGGTCGTCGTACTCGACATGAGCGACGAGGCGCTCGACCGCGGCTTCGCCAACATCGAGAAGACCTACGCGTCTTCCGTCGCGCGCGGTTCGCTATCGGACGAGGAGCGGCAGAACCGCCTGTTGCGCCTTGCCCGCGCCACAGACTACCGCGCGCTCGCCGATTGCGACCTCATCATCGAGGCCGTGTTCGAGGACATGGCGGTCAAGCACGACGTCTTCCGCAAGCTCGACGAGGTGGCGAAGGCCGGTGCGGTGCTTGCCACCAACACCTCCTATCTCGACGTCAACGAGATCGCTGCCGTGACCAGCCGGCCGCAGGACGTGCTCGGCCTCCACTTCTTCTCGCCGGCAAACGTGATGAAGCTGCTGGAGATCGTTCGCGCAGCGAAGACCGCGTCGGATGTGATCGCAACCGCGCTCGATGTTGCCCGGAAGATCGGCAAGGTCTCGGTGGTCGTCGGCGTCTGCCAGGGCTTCGTCGGCAACCGCATGCTGACCGCCCGCGGCAATCAACTCGAGCCGCTGCTGCTAGAAGGCGCTTCGCCGCAGCAGGTCGACCGTGTATTCACCGAGTTTGGCTTCCCGATGGGCCCGTTCGCGATGATGGATATGGCGGGCCTCGACATCGGCTGGCGCAAGCGCAAGGTGCTCGGCCAGCGCGCGCTGATCGCCGATGCGCTCGCCGACGACGGCCATTTCGGCCAGAAGACCGGCCGCGGCTTCTACCGCTACGCGGAAGGTTCGCGCACGCCGGAGCCGGATGCGGAGGTCGCGCGACTGATCGAGGAGACGGCGAAGGCGCAGGGTATCGAGCGCCGTGAAATCTCCGACCAGGAAATCCTCGAACGTACGCTCTACCCGCTGGTGAACGAGGGTGCACGCATACTCGAGGAGGGCATTGCCGCCGGCGCGTCGGATATCGACGTCGTCTGGGTCAACGGCTACGGCTTCCCCATTGGCAAGGGCGGGCCGATGTTCTGGGCTGGCCTCGAAGGCATCTCGAAGATCGTCGAGCGGCTCGACCACTGGCGCGGAAAGACCGGCGAAAAGGTGTTCGAGCCTGCGCCTTTGCTGCGCAAACTGGCGGTCGAGGGCGGAAGCTTTTCCCGCTGACGCATGGTAGCGCCGCCGCGGCGGGAACGTTTTTCCACTTTGGCGCGTCCCATGAACGTGCTTTGCCTTGGCAAAGGCATGATGCACAACTAGATGGAGCCCAACCGAAATCGAAGGGACCGCCATGGAATTCCGTCAGATCACCGAGGACTATTTCGTCTCGCCGCAGATCGCCATCGAGCAGGTGGCGAAGATCAAGGGAGCGGGGTTCAGGAGCATCATCGCCAACCGTCCGGACTCCGAGGACGGCGCCGTCCCGCATGACGAGATCGCGGCGGCTGCGGCCGAGGCTGGCCTTGAGTTCCGTTACATCCCGGTCATCAGCGGCCACATCACCGACGAGAACGTCGCCGACCAGAAGGCGGCGCTGGCCGAGCTGCCGAAGCCGGTTCTCGCCTACTGCCGTTCCGGCACCCGCTGCACCAACCTCTACGCGCTGGTTGAGCAGCTTCAGGGCTGATCCCTCTTCGCGCGCTGTCAGATCGGCAGCGCGCCCGTTTCCTTCAGTGTCTGCAGGACGATCGCCGTCTTCACGTGCTGCACTGAGTCGTGCGGCAGAAGGACGTCGTTGACGAAGGTCGCCAGCGACTTCAGGTCGGGCGTGACCACCTTCAGGATGTAGTCCATCTCGCCCGTGAGCGCGTGCGCCTCCTGCACCTCCGGTAGCCGTTCCAATAGTTCCGCAAAGCGCCGCGCATTGTCGCGGTTGTGCGTCGCCAGTGTCACCGAAATGACGTTGACCAGCGGAAAGCCGAGCCGCTCGCGGTCGAGCACGGCGCGGTAGCCGCGGATAAGCCCTTCCTCTTCTAGCCGCTGCCGGCGCCGTGAGCATTGCGACGGCGACAGGTTCACGCGCTCCGACAGGTCGTTGTTGGTGAGGCGCGCGTCGTCCTGCAATAGCGACAGGATCTTGCGGTCGAATTCGTCAAGTTGCGCGGACATGACTGCATCCTCCTCGATGATGCACGATCCGTGCACAGAGTGCCGCATCCAGGCATGAGTATGCAAGCACCTCGCATGGGGCAGGTGTTATGCTTCCCTTATCTTTCGGACTCGCTCAGGGAGGAGCCAGGATGGGACCGTTTCCACACGACGCGCCGCCGGCCGTCATATCAGAACAAAATCCAGCCGGTACGGATGGCTTTGAGTTTGTGGAATTTTCCCATCCTGAGTCCGGAAAGCTTGAGGATCTGTTCGCTCGCATGGGCTACACGAAGGTTGCCCGCCACCGGACGAAGAATATCACCCTCTGGCGCCAGGGCGACATCAACTACCTTGTAAATGCAGAGCCCGGCTCGCACGCCATGCGCTTTGTCGAGGAGCATGGCCCGTGCGCGCCGTCGATGGCCTGGCGCGTGGTCGATGCGAAGCATGCCTTCGAGCATGCGGTGGCGCGCGGCGCCCAGCCTTACCTTGGCAACGACAAGGCGCTCGACGTGCCGGCCATCGTCGGCATCGGCGGTTCGCTGCTCTATTTCGTCGACGAGTACGGCGAGAAGGGGTCGGCCTATGATGCCGAGTTCGAGTGGCTGGGCGAGCGCGACCCGAAGCCCGAGGGCGTCGGGTTCTACTATCTCGACCACCTGACCCATAACGTCTATCGCGGCAACATGGACAAGTGGTGGGACTTTTACCGCAACCTGTTCGGCTTCAGTCAGATCCACTACTTCGACATCGACGGGCGCATCACCGGCCTCGTCAGCCGCGCGATTACCTCGCCTTGCGGCAAGATCCGCATCCCGCTCAACGAGTCGAAGGACGACACCAGCCAGATCGAGGAATACCTTCGCAAGTACAAGGGCGAGGGAATTCAGCACATCGCCGTGGGCACCGAGGAAATCTACGACGCCACCGACAAGCTGGCGGAGAACGGCCTCAAGTTCATGCCCGGCCCGCCGGACACCTACTATGAGCGCTCACATGAGCGCGTGCGCGGCCACCAGGAGCCGATCGAGCGGATGAAGAAGCACGGCATCCTGATCGACGGCGAGGGCGTTGTGAATGGCGGCATGACCAAGATCCTGTTGCAGATCTTCTCGAAGACCGTCATCGGCCCGATCTTCTTCGAATTCATCCAGCGCAAGGGCGATGAGGGCTTCGGCGAGGGAAATTTCCGCGCCCTGTTCGAGTCGATCGAGGAAGACCAGATCCGCCGCGGCGTCATCAAGCCGGCACAGGCGGCCGAATAGAACTTTCGCAGACAGCCAGGGGACTGACCGGCTGTCTGCTTTACCTTACGTTCAATGCGCTATCCTTCGCTTTCGCTTTTGGCTAAGCTGCGCAAAAAAGCGAAAACAGAGGGAGCCGCATGTATCTGCCACCGCGTCATGCAGAGATCATCCGTTTGGCCAAGGATAATGGCCGCGTGCTGGTCGAAGAGCTCTCGGCACATTTTGGCGTGACGCCGCAGACAATTCGCAAGGACCTGAACGAGCTGTGCGACCGCCGGCTGCTTTCGCGCATTCATGGCGGCGCGCTGTTCCCGTCCGGCATCGAGAACGTCCAGTACGAGGCGAGGCGCAAGATCGCAGCCGACGAAAAGGATGCGATCGGCCGCGCCGCGGCGAAGATCATTCCCGACAACGCCTCGCTGTTCGTCAACATCGGCACCACCACGGAAGCCGTCTCCAACGCGCTTCTCGACCACAAGGGGCTGATGGTCATCACCAACAACATCAACGTCGCCAACAGGATGCGCGTCTACCCCTCGATCGAGGTGGTGATCGCCGGCGGCGTCGTGCGCGGTTCGGATGGCGGCATTGTCGGCGAGGCGGCCGTCGACTTCATCCGCCAGTTCAAGGTGGACTATGCCGTGATCGGCACCTCGGCCATCGACCATGACGGGGCGCTGCTCGATTTCGACTTTCGCGAGGTGAAGGTCGCGCAGGCGATCCTCGCCAATGCGCGCCACGTCATCCTCGTCGCCGACTCGACCAAATTCGAGCGGACCGCACCGGTTCGTATCGGCCACATCTCACAGGTGAACACCTTCATCACCGACGAGTGCACCGTGGATGCCGTGCGCAGGGTCTGCGTTGAGGCCGAAGTGCAGCTGATCGAGACGAACAAGCTGGGGACCGAGGCGGTCAGGACGCCTTGATTTCCTTTGTCTTTCAGATAATTTTCGCGTCACTTTCGAATTTGCGGGGCTGAGCGGCCCGCGCGCCTTTCACGATCAGACAATGCCCGCCGGGACGGGCCGGGAGGAGACATGGGCGGATACATTCTCGCCATCGACCAGGGCACCACCTCCAGCCGCGCGATCATCTTCGACGGCAAGATGCAGATCGTGGCGATCGGCCAGAAGGAATTCACCCAGCACTATCCGGCCTCCGGCTGGGTCGAGCACGACCCGGAGGAAATCTGGGACACCACCGTCTGGTCGGTGAAGAAGGCGCTGAAGGACGCGAAGCTCGAGGCCTCCGACGTCGCGGCGATCGGCATCACCAACCAGCGGGAAACGGTCGTCATCTGGGACAAGGCGACCGGCAAGGCGATCCACAACGCCATCGTCTGGCAGGACCGCCGTACCGCGCGCATGTGCGAGAAGCTGAAGAAGCAGGGGCTGGAGCCGAAGTTCACCAAGAAGACCGGCCTTCTGCTCGATCCGTATTTCTCCGGCACCAAGATCGCCTGGCTGCTCGACAAGGTGAAGGGAGCAAGGAAGCGCGCCGAGAAGGGCGAGCTTCTCGCCGGCACCATCGACTCGTTCCTGATCTGGCGGCTGACCGGCGGTAAGGCACACGTGACGGACGCCACCAACGCCTCGCGCACGCTCGTCTACAACATCGAGACGAACGACTGGGACGCCGAGCTTCTCAAGATCCTCGATATCCCGAGCGCGATGCTGCCCGAAGTGAAGGACTGCGCGGCCGACTTTGGCGTGACCGAGAAGGCGCTGTTCGGGGCGGAAATCCCGATCCTCGGCGTTGCGGGCGACCAGCAGGCGGCGACGATCGGTCAGGCCTGCTTCAAGCCGGGCATGATGAAGTCGACCTACGGCACCGGCTGCTTCGCGCTGCTCAACACCGGCGAGAAGCTGGTGCGCTCAAAGAATCGCCTGCTGACGACGATCGCCTATCGCCTCAACGGCAGGACGACCTATGCGTTGGAAGGCTCGATCTTCATCGCCGGTGCGGCGGTGCAGTGGCTGCGCGACGGGATCAAGGTGATCGGCAAGGCCTCGGAAAGCGGCGAGCTTGCCGCTGAGGCCGACGAAACGCAGAACGTCTACCTCGTGCCGGCCTTCGTGGGGCTCGGTGCGCCGCACTGGGATGCGGACGCGCGCGGCGCGATCTTTGGCCTTACCCGCAATTCCGGCCCGGCGGAGTTTGCGCGCGCGGCGCTCGAATCGGTTGCGTACCAGACCTATGACCTGCTGGTCGCGATGCACAAGGACTGGAAGGCCCGCCCGTCGGACACCGTTCTGCGAGTCGATGGCGGCATGGTCGCCTCCGACTGGACGATGCAGCGTCTGGCTGACCTTCTTGACGCACCTGTGGATCGGCCGACGATTCTCGAGACAACGGCGCTGGGCGCTGCCTGGCTTGCTGGTTCGCGCGCGGGCGTGTGGCTGGATGCAGAGGAATTTTCGCACAAGTGGGCTCTCGACTGCCGTTTCACGCCGTCGATGGATCCTGCGCTGCGCAAGAAAAAGCTCTCCGGCTGGACAGATGCTGTGAGCCGTACGCTTTCTGCATAGCTTATCTGACGCAAGGACGCTTTCCTTTCCGCGATCCGCGTGATACCAGCCCTTGCCATCCTGAAAGGGAAGTATCGGAGTCGCCGCCGGCCAGAGGGTCGCGGGCTCCTCCCGCGCATCCGCAGATACGAGGATCGGCAATGGCAAAAATCATCGAGACCGCAACCGGTGCCCTGGCACTAACCTTCGACGACGTGCTGTTGCAGCCCGCCCACTCGGAAGTGATGCCGGGCCAGACCAACGTGTCGACCATCATTGCTCGCGACATCGAGCTCAACATCCCGATTCTTTCGGCGGCGATGGATACGGTGACCGACGCACGCCTCGCCATCGCGATGGCCCAGGCGGGTGGTATCGGCGTCATCCACCGCAACTTCACCCCCGAAGAGCAGGCCGAGCAGGTCCGCCAGGTCAAGAAGTTCGAGAGCGGCATGGTCGTCAATCCGCTGACGATCGGCCCGGACGCAACGCTGGGCGATGCGCAGACGCTGATGCGCGAGCACGGCATTTCCGGCATTCCGGTCGTCGAGAACGGCGGCAAGGGCGGTCACACCACCGGCAAGCTGGTAGGCATCCTCACCAACCGTGACGTTCGCTTCGCGTCCGACCCGAACCAGAAGGTGCGGGAGCTGATGACGCATCAGAACCTCGTCACCGTGAAGGAAAACGTCGCCCAGGACGAGGCCAAGCGTCTTCTCCACCAGCACCGCATCGAAAAGCTCCTCGTCGTTGATGATGCCGGCCAGTGCGTCGGTCTCATCACCGTCAAGGACATGGAGAAGTCGCAGCTCAACCCGAACGCCGCCAAGGACGCCCAGGGTCGCCTGCGCGTTGCTGCTGCGACCAGCGTTGGTGACGACGGCTTCGAGCGCGCTGAGCGCCTGATCGACGCGGGCGTCGACCTCCTCGTCATCGACACCGCCCACGGCCACTCGCAGCGCGTGCTCGACGCGGTCACCCGCGCCAAGAAGCTGTCGAACTCGGTGCGCATCCTCGCCGGCAACGTCGCGACCGCCGAAGGCACCCGCGCCCTGATCGAAGCCGGCGCTGACGGCGTCAAGGTCGGCATTGGGCCTGGCTCGATCTGCACCACCCGCATCGTCGCGGGCGTCGGCGTTCCGCAGTTGTCGGCCATCATGTCGGCGGTCGAGGAAGCAGACAAGTACGGCATCGGCATCATCGCCGACGGCGGCATCAAATTCTCGGGCGACCTTGCCAAGGCCCTCGCGGCCGGCGCGGTCGGCGCGATGATCGGCTCGCTGCTCGCAGGCACCGAGGAAAGCCCGGGCGAGGTCTACCTGCACCAGGGTCGCTCGTTCAAGGCGTATCGCGGCATGGGCTCGGTCGGCGCAATGGCGCGCGGCTCGGCTGACCGCTACTTCCAGGCGGAAGTGCGCGACACGCTGAAGCTCGTGCCGGAAGGCATCGAGGGCCAGGTTCCGTACAAGGGCCCGGTTGCCGGCGTCCTGCATCAGCTGGTCGGCGGCCTTAAGGCGGCGATGGGCTATGTCGGCGCGGCCACGCTGCCCGACCTGCGCACCCGCGCGACCTTTGTCCGCATCTCCAATGCGGGTCTGCGCGAGAGTCACGCACACGACGTGACCATCACCCGCGAGAGCCCGAATTATCCGGGCGGCATCTGAGACCGGCGCACGCCGTTCCAGTCGACTAAATTCTGCAACCGGCAGCGGCGGAGCTTTTCGCCGCTGCCGGTAACTCTTCGACATTGCT
This sequence comes from Aminobacter sp. J44, assembly GCF_007829415.1. Lineage (NCBI taxonomy): Bacteria > Pseudomonadati > Pseudomonadota > Alphaproteobacteria > Hyphomicrobiales > Phyllobacteriaceae > Aminobacter > Aminobacter sp. J44. Next base: position 19,484 of record NZ_VLJG01000041.1, read on the forward strand.
AACCGAAACGCCCCGCCGCGCGCGTGCGCCCCGGGCCCAATGCATTGAGTAAGTCCCCGTGAAGTTTGCAGGGTTCTCGCGGTCCGTACTGGTTCGCACAGCTCAGGTTACTCTGATCGCGGCAGCAGCGTCGATCGGCATCTCGACCGGCGTACGCTGGATCCTGGGTGTCGAAGCTGACCACCTCACCGTCGCGGTTCGTATCATGCTGCCGCTCATGATCGCGGCTCCGATCAGTTTCGTCTGGTTCAGCCGGCTGGAACGTCTCGAGCTGTCCTACCGCAGGCTCTTGAGGGAGACGAGCCGGCTCGCCCGCAGGGCCAACACCGATCCGCTGACCGGCGTCCTCAATCGGCGCAGCTTCATCGAGCAGTTCGAAACCGCCTGTGGACACAGGATCGGCGGCAGTTTCATCATCGCCGATCTGGACTACCTCAAGACGATCAACGACCGGTATGGCCATCTCGCCGGCGACGACGCGATTATTGCGGCGGCGGATGCGCTGAAGCAGGTGCTGGGCGAGGAAAGCCTGATCGCGCGGATGGGCGGCGACGAGTTCTGCGCCTTCGTCCCGGGCGGCATCCGCGATGTCGATGCGCTGCCAGCCGCGGTCAATGATGCGGCGGCACGCAACTTCCGCGCCCGTAACGGCGAGGCAGATATCTGCCTTTCGATTTCGCTCGGCCATCAGATCTGCAAGCCGAACATGTCGTTCCGCGATCTTGTCGCGCAGACGGACAGCCACCTCTACCGCAAGAAGCAGAGCCGCGACTCTGTCGTGCAGCCGCTGCGGCTGGCGGCCGGGAAATAATCCGCGGCGTGCATTGCCGTTCCCGCCGCGACCGCTAGCTTAGAGAGGCGCGTGCTAGGGGAGGCAAGTCATGCAACAGACCGCGATATTCTGGCCGATGATCGCTCATGTGGTGCTGGTCATTTGCCTCTATGCCCTGCTGGGGCTGCGCCGCAAGCAGGCGGTAGAGCAGGGCGCTGCGAAGATTTCCCAGTTCCGGGAGAACAGAGAGGAGCCGCCGCAGAGCCTGTTCGTTCGCAACAGCCTCGCCAACCAGACTGAGCTGCCGCCGCTCTTCCACATCGCCTGCCTCGCACTCTACGAAACGGGCGGTGTCGGGACTTTCGTCCTTGTGGTTGCGTGGCTGTTCGCGATCTCGCGCTACCTGCACGCCTTCATCCACGTCACCTCGAACCGGATCCGCTATCGTCAGCCGGCCTTCCTCGTCGGATTCGTAGCGGTCATTGTACTCTGGGCCGCGCTAGCACTGCACTTGCTTCGCTGAAGACGCGACGTCGCGGATGATGCCCGCAACCGCCTCGTAGTCGTCCTGGCGGCTCGAATTGCGTCGCCATGCCAGCGCGATCTTCCGCAAGGGCGTCGGCTCGGCAAACGGCACGACCTTGAGCTCCGGTATCTGCGGACCGGCGGTGACGGCCATCTCCGGAATCAGCGTCACCCCCTGGCCGTGCGCGACCATCTGCAGGAGCGTTGTCAGGCTGGTCGCACCGTAGTTGGCAATTGCCGCCGGGCGGGCATTGGTGCACACCGCCAGCGCCTGCTCGCGCATGCAGTGGCCTTCTTCCAGCAGCATCAACCTGTCGAGTGCAGGGCTCTCCGGGGGCACTGGCGGGTTGATGAATTCAGGGTCGTTGCCTGGTACAGCGAGGAAGAAACGGTCCTCGAACAGCGGCTCGACGACCAGCGCCCGGTGTTCCACCGGCAGCGCCGCAATCATCGCGTCGAGGCGTCCAGCCGCGGTTTCCTCTATGAGGATGCCTGTGACGGCCTCGCGCAGCTCGACGTTCAGGTCAGGGAACTGCTCTTTCAGCGCAGGCAGCAGGCGGGGAAGGAGGTAGGGGGCCACCGTCGGGATGATCCCAAGCCGGAACCGGCCAGCCATGACCGAGCGCCCGCGCTGCGCATAGGCCTCGATCTCCCGCGTCTGCACCAGCACCGCCTCGATGCGCGGCTTCAGCGCCTGCGCGTCCTCGGTGAGATGCACGGTCCGGCCGCTCCGCTCGAAGAGCTTGCAGCCAAGTTTTTCTTCCATTTCCGCAATCTGCGTCGACAGCGCTGGCTGCGTGACGCCGACCATCTCGGCCGCGCGGCCGAAATGCAGCGTCTGCGTGACGGCCTCAAAATATTCCATCTGGCGGATCGTCAGCTTGATCATAAGATAAGGTTATCAGTGGAAATAGAAAAAGGCAATTTGAAACTATCGGTCGGGCCGACTAGTTTTGAATTATTCCAGATTGACGCTGGGGGAGCAGGGCAGCCGCAGAGAGCGGCGCCCAGGAGAGCGGCGAAAGCAGCGCTCCACTGACGACAAACAAGCCGCGCAACGAAGTTTCGAGCGCGGTAGCGGCTTTTCGTGTGCGCCGGCCCGCCGGCGTGCCGGCAATTGCAAGAACCGGAGATCCAGATGGACGCGCTTGAGGTAAACGAAAACAGCGAAACGACGCCCGAGAGCACCGGCAAGTGCCCGGTCGCGCACGGCGCGGCGAAGATCGCGTCGAACACGGCGATGCGCTCGAATCGCGACTGGTGGCCGAACCAGCTCAACCTGAAGATTCTGCACCAGCACTCCCAGAAGTCGAATCCGATGCAGCCGGACTTCGACTACATCGAGGAGTTCAAGAAGCTGGACTATGAGGGCCTGAAGGCTGACCTCCGCGCCCTGATGAAGGATTCGCAGGAGTGGTGGCCGGCCGACTTCGGTCACTATGGCCCGTTCTTCATCCGCATGGCCTGGCACAGCGCCGGCACCTACCGTACCGGCGACGGCCGCGGTGGCGCCGAGACGGGTCAGCAGCGCTTCGCTCCGCTGAACAGCTGGCCGGACAACGTCAACCTCGACAAGGCCCGCCGTTTGCTCTGGCCGCTCAAGCAGAAGTACGGCAACAAGATTTCCTGGGCAGACCTGATGATCCTCGCGGGCACCGTCGCGCTCGAGGACATGGGCGTGAAGACCATCGGCTTCGCCGGCGGCCGCGCCGACGTCTGGGAGCCGGAAGAGGACGTCTACTGGGGTTCGGAAGGCAAGTGGCTCGAAGACCAGCGCTATTCGGGTGACCGCGAGCTCGAGAACCCGCTCGCTGCCGTCCAGATGGGCCTCATCTACGTCAACCCGGAAGGCCCGAACGGCAACCCGGACCCGATCGCTTCGGCCCGCGACATCCGCGACACGTTCGGCCGCATGGGCATGAACGACTACGAGACCGTCGCGCTGATCGCCGGCGGCCACACCTTCGGCAAGACCCACGGCGCGGGCGACGCTGCGCTCGTCGGTCCGGAGCCGGAAGCGGCTGGCCTCGCTGAGCAGGGCCTCGGCTGGTCGAGCAAGTTCGGCACCGGCAAGGGCGCCGACACCATCGGTTCGGGCCTGGAAGTCACCTGGACGACCACCCCGACCAAGTGGACGAACAACTTCCTCTGGAACCTGTTCGGCTATGAGTGGGAGCTGACCAAGAGCCCGGCAGGCGCACACCAGTGGAAGCCGAAGCACGGCATGGGCGACGGTACCGTTCCGCACGCTCACCACAAGGACCAGCGCATTGGCCCGTCGATGCTGACGAGCGACCTCGCGCTGCGCTTCGACCCTGAGTACGAGAAGATCGCGCGTCACTTCCTCGAGAACCCGGACGAGTTCCAGGAGGCCTTCGCCAAGGCCTGGTTCAAGCTGACCCACCGCGACATGGGTCCGAAGACCCGCTACTACGGTCCGGAAGTTCCGGCCGAGGACTTCGTCTGGCAGGATCCGATTCCGGCTGTCGACCACCCGCTGATCGACGACGCGGATATTGCTGCCCTCAAGGTAAAGATCCTGGCTTCAGGCCTGTCCGTTGCTGAGCTCGTGTCGACTGCATGGTGCTCGGCCTCGACCTTCCGTGGCTCGGACAAGCGTGGCGGTGCCAATGGCGCTCGCATCCGCCTTCTGCCGCAGAAGGACTGGGAAGCCAACGAGCCGGAGCAGCTCGCCAAGGTTCTCTCGGTTCTCGAGAGCATCAAGGCCGAGTTCGATGCCGCGCAGACCAACGGCAAGAAGGTCTCGCTCGCTGACCTCATCGTCCTCGGCGGCGCTGCCGGTATCGAGGCTGCAGCCCGCGCTGCCGGCCACGAAGTGACGGTCCCGTTCGCACCGGGCCGCACCGACGCTTCGCAGGAGCAGACGGACATCGACGGCTTCAAAGTTCTTGAGCCGCAGGCTGACGGTTTCCGCAACTACCAGAAGACCCGCTTCTCGGTGACAGCTGAGGAGATGCTGGTCGACCGTGCCCAGCTGCTCACTCTGACCGCTCCGGAAATGACGGTTCTGGTCGGCGGCCTGCGCGTCCTCGGTGCCAACTACAAGGGCTCCAAGCACGGCGTGTTCACCGACCGTCCGGGTCAGCTGACGAACGACTTCTTCGTCAACCTGCTCGACATGGCGACCAAGTGGAAGTCGGTCTCGGAGGCCGAGGAGCTGTTCGAGGGCTACGACCGCAAGAGCGGCGACCTGCGCTGGACCGGTACCCGCGTCGACCTGATCTTCGGTTCGCACTCGCAGCTGCGTGCGATCTCGGAGGTCTATGCCCAGCAGGACAATCAGGCGAAGTTCGTCAACGACTTCATCGCTGCCTGGAACAAGGTCATGGACGCCGATCGCTTCGATCTGCGTCGCAAGTAATACGCCAGGTAAGGCGGTCGGGTGGGACCGCCTGGCCAGGCAAAAAGGGCGCGGAGAAATCCGCGCCCTTCAGACTGCTGACAAACCTCTGGCGTTAGCCGGAGGTTTTTGATTCACTGGGGCATGTTGAAGAAACCTGCTCCAGTTCAGACGGCGATCGAGATGGTGACGCTCGAGAGCCTTGTTCCAGCAGATCACCTGCTGCGCAAGATCGACGCGGTGATCGACTT
>NZ_VLJG01000042.1:0-23700 GCF_007829415.1 Aminobacter sp. J44
AGCCCCCTCCGTCGCCTTCGGCGACACCTCCCCCGCGCGCGGGGGAGGATCCCGAGGGCGTGCCGGGGGAAAAGGTTGAGCGAGAAGCAAGCCCCCCATCTGTCGCGGAACGCCAGGAAGTGATTGCGGAAGGGGCCTACCCCCGCCTCGGGCATGAGTTTCTCTTGTCAGCAATAGCGGCTTACTGACGACACCTCATTGAGCGCCTGCCTCCAGCGCCGCAGGTACAATCCTAGCCTCGAAAGCCTCAACCCCGGATCCTCCCCCATTTATGGGGGAGGTGCCGCCGAAGGCGGCGGAGGGGGCGACACGAGCGCCAGACCTCGCTTGCGAAGCCTCCCATCGTCATCCTCGGGCTCGACCCGAGGATCCATGCCGGAACGTTTCTGATAACCACCAGCCTCGGATACCAGGGGCAACAATGCGAGAGCCAGCCCCCACCAGACGACGTCAAAAAAAGAAGCCCGGAACAATCGGCCCGGGCCTTCTCTCAATGCAATACTCCACGCGCTTGCTGGAGGGCGGGCCGAGTACTCTCGGACAGCCCTGCCAGCCTCTCTGGCTTTAGAACACCGGCGGGAACGGACGGCCGCCGCGGTCCAGCGTGATCCAGCGGGTCTCGGTAAACGTCTCCAGCGACCAGCGGCCGCCATGCTTGCCGGAGCCAGAGGCCTTGAAGCCGCCGAACGGCACGTGCGGCTCATCGTTCACCGACGAGCAGTTGACGTGGCAGTTGCCGGTCTCGAGACGGTTGACGATCGCAAGCGCCCTCGCCTCGTCGCGGCTCATCACGCCAGCCGACAGGCCATATTCGGTGTCGTTGGCAATGGCGATTGCCTCGTCATCGGTGCGGAACGGAATGACCGGCACCACAGGGCCGAAGGTCTCGTCCTGGTAGAGCTTCATGTCCGGGGTGACGCCCGTCAGGATCGTCGGCTCGACGAAGCGGCCGTCGATCTTGCCGCCCAGCACCACCTTGGCTCCCTTGGCGATCGCATCCTCGAGCTGCTCGCGCACCTTGCCGACCTGCTTGTCGTTGATGAGCGGGCCGATGATGTGCTCCTTGCTCTTGGTCGGGTCGCCGACCTTGAGGCGGGCGGCGCGCTCGACGAAGCGCTTGAGGAACTCGTCAAAGATCTTCTCGTGGACGAGAACCTTCTCGACCGACATGCAGATCTGGCCCTGGTGCATGAAGGAGCCGAAGTTCGCCGCCTGAGTGGCGCGTTCCATGTCGGCGTCATCGAGAACGATCAGCGAGTCCTTGCCGCCGAGCTCGACGCAGCACTTCTTGAGGTGCGCGCCAGCCTTGGCCGCGACCTGGCGTCCGACGGCGGKCGAGCCGGTGAAGGAAATGCCCTTCACATAGGGGTGCTCGATCAGCTCGTCGCCGACTTCCTGCACGTTGTCGCGTGAGCAGGTGACGACGTTGAAGACGCCCTTCGGCAGGCCGGCTTCCTCGAAGATTTCGGCAAACAGCAGGCCGCCGAGATAGGGCGTTTCTTCCGACGGCTTCAGGACGATGGTGTTGCCGGCGGCAAGCGGGAACAGGAAGCCGCGCGCGGTCAGGATGCACGGGAAGTTCCACGGGCTGATGACGGAGACGACGCCCATCGGACGGCGCACGGCCATCGAGATCTTGCCATACTCCGACGGCATCACCTCGCCGGTCGGATTCCAGACGGAAGCCGCCGCAGCGTGAAAGACCTCGGTCACGTAGCCGGTCTCAAACATGCCCTTGCCGAACCAGCCGCCGCCCTCGGCCTGGATCGCGTCGACGATCTCCATGCGGCGGCGCTCCCAGATCTCGGCGGCCTTGTGGAGATAGTGGGCGCGCTTGGAGAACGGCAGCTGCGACCATTCATGGAACGCTTCCTGCGCCGCCTCGATCGCGGCTGCTGTCTCGGCGCGGCCGCAATCCGGAACCTCGGCCCAGACCGAACCGTCGGCCGGGTTGTAGTCCTTGAATGTCTTCTTCGCGCCGGTCCACCCGCCGCCGATATACATGCCTTCGAATACGCGAGCCATGTGTCAGGCCTCCTTGCTCAGTGTTTCTCGCCCCCTTGCGGGGTCCGTTTCGGGGGCAGCCGGCCGCGTCCGCGACGGCTGCGTTGGAATGGTGTAGGCCGTCAGCCCCTTGCGCTTGTTCGCTACATGCGCGGCCTGGATCGAGGTTGCCCGCGACACGAGCTCCGCGACCGCATTGTTCGCCGGCTCTTCCACCACGGGCTTCTTGCCGCCCGCTGAAGCGGAATCGGCACCTTCTGCCGGCGCCTCGATCCGTCGCGGTTCAGGTGGCTGCCATAGCGGCACCTGCGCGGCCTTGGCAACCTTGCCGCGCAAACGCGCGACATGCTCGGCCTGCCGGGCGGCCGCGCGTGCGCCCATGTCGGCAAAGGCATCTGCGGCCGGGCGGGCCGGCTGCGGCTGCGGCGGCTGCTTCGGCGGCTCGGCCGTGGCGGGAGCCGGCGCGATGGAAGCGCGGTATTCGGGGACCGGCGCGAAATGCCCCAAGCCCTGGCGGCGACGGGCGATGTAGGCCGCCTGAATCTCGGCCGCGCGGGCAGCGAGATCCGCCGGCGACAACTTCACCGGCTGGTCGACCTTCTGCGGGTGGCTGGCTGCGGTCGGCATGTCCTCATCATCAATGGGCAACCCGCCGCTATTGTGGCCGATCAGGCTCGGCTTGGGTGGCGCCACGTCCTCCGGCTTCGGCGCAACAGGTTCCGCAGGTTTACGCGGGACCGGAGCGGCTGCGCCACCAACGGCTTGTCGAAGGCGCTCGGACGCTTTGCGGTGAGCCTGCGCGCGGCGATGTGCGCGGCGAGCCGCTCGGAAGCGCGGGCCGCGAAGTCGCTCGCGTTCTCGCCCAAACGCCGCGCATTGGGCGCGACGCTGAGCGGCGCGGCGGCAATGACGGGACGCGAAACTTCCTCGGTCGCAACTTCCTTCCACGGGTCCGGGATCGCCTTCGGGTCGTAGCGACCGACGAAGGCGGACGGCGGCGGCGCGTCACGACGCAGGGCGCGGATGAACGCCCACTGGATTCGCCCTGCCCGGGCGGCCAGAGCTCCCACCGCGCGGCCAAGCGCCTCCACGCTGAGCGGCAGGCGCAGGGCCGCCGGAAGCTGGAACCTCGGCCTTGCTGCGGCAGCCTTCGGCGTTGCGGCCGCAGCCTTTGCGCCGCCAAGATAAGCGCTGATGACAGCGGGGTCGTTCATCAGCGCCTGAGCGGTGTTTTCGCCGGTGACAAGACCGTTCTCGATCAGGTAGCCGCGCTGGGCGATCTTGAGGCTCTGGCGCGCATTCTGCTCGACGAGCAGGATGCCCACGCCCGTCTTTGCCACCTCCGCCAGCGCGCGGAAAAGCTCCTGCGAGAGCAGCGGCGACAGGCCGAGCGACGGCTCGTCCAGCATCAAAATGTCGGGCTTTGACATCAATGCGCGGCCGATGGCAACCATTTGCTGCTCGCCGCCCGACATGGTGCGGGCGATCTGCGTCTTGCGCTCGGCAAGGCGCGGGAACAGGCGGTAGATTTGCTCCAGCGTCGCGGTCTCGCCCGCACGGGCGCGCCGCGCAAAGGCGCCGAGCTGCAGGTTCTCGGCCACCGTCAGGTCGCCGAAGATGCCGCGGCCTTCGGGCACCAGCGCGATACCCTCCTCGACAATCTGGTGCGCCTTGAGGTGGGTGATGTCCTTGCCGGTCATGATGACCGAGCCACTTTCGCTCTTCACCATGCCGGCAATCACCTTGAGCAGCGTCGACTTGCCGGCGCCATTGGCGCCGAGGATGACGCAGATCTCGCCCTTCTCGACCTTCAGGCTCGCGCCCTGCAGGGCGCGGTGGCGGCCGTAGGAGACGGAAACGTCTTTGACCTCAAGCATCGTCGTCTCCCAGATACGCACGCACGACTTCCGGATCTGACAGTGTCTCGGCCACCCCGCCCTCGGCGATCTTCACGCCGCTCGACATGACGACGCAGCGGTCGCATAGCGTGCGGATCGCGTCCATCACGTGCTCGACCATGATGATGGTGCGCCCTTCCGCGCGCAGCTCCGCAATGAGCTCGATGCCGATTTGCAGCTCGCTGGGGTTGAGGCCGGCGAGCCACTCGTCGAGCAGCAGCACGCGGGGGTTCGAAGCAAGCGCCCTCGCAATCTCGATCCGCTTCTGGTCGATATAGGTCATCGCCGAGACCGGCATGTGCTCGCGCCCGCCAAGGCCGACGCGCTCGAGCAGCTGGCGGGCGAGCGATCTCGCCTCCTCGCCCCAAAGCCGCTGGTGGCCGAAGACGGCGCCGGCCATGACGTTCTCCTCCGCGTCGAGCGAGGGCAGCACCTTCACCAGCTGGAAGGTGCGGGCCACGCCCTTGCGGGCAATGTGGTGGGCGGCCAGACCGGAGATGCGGTCATGGCCGAGCATGATCTCGCCAGACGTCGGCTTCAGCGCGCCGGAGATCATGTTCAGCATCGTCGTCTTGCCGGAACCGTTCGGGCCGATCAGGCCGAACAACTCGCCGTCATGCACGTCGAACGAGACGTTGTTGACCGCGACAAGGCCACCGAACTGCTTGCGAACGGTGCGAACGGAAAGTGCGAGGCTCATGGGCGCACCTCCGCCGGCTTGTCCGCGACCGCTTGAGGCGCGGGCGCATTGCGCGCCTTCCACTTCGCCAGCGCCTTCTCCAGCACGCCGGTCACGCCATTCGGCACGAAGTAGACGATGGCGAGGAAGGCGATGCCCATCACGATCGGCATCTGATTGGGCAGGCGCGCGGCGACGAAGTCCATCACGAAGATGAACGGCACGACGCCGACCAGCGGGCCCCACAGCCGCTTGGTGCCGCCGAGCAGCGCCATGATGACGACGAGGAACGAGATCTGCGGATTGAAGGCCGATGGCGGCTGGATGTAGGCGTAGCGCGGCGCGCAGATCGCGCCGGCAATGCCGATGAAGGCGCCGGAGATCATGAACAGCAGGATCTTCGAGCGCGCGGTGTCGATGCCGACGTGGCGCGCCACCGTCTCGTCATTGCCGATGATCTGCATGGCAAAGCCCAGCCGCGAGCGATTGATCAGCCAGCCGGTGATGAAGATGGCGATGGTGAGCGCGAGCAGCATCCAGAAGATGTGCATCTCCCGGAAGTCGGTGAAGACGTAAAGGCCGGTCTTGCCGGTGAACTTCGCCTGCGCCCAGGTCACGACCTGGCGCACCAGCTCGGCAAGGCCGAGGGTGAAAATGACGAAGTAGACGCCCGAGAGGCGCAGCGTCGCGGCGCCGACGAGGCCGGCGAGGATCGCTGCGGCTACCGCGCCGAACGCCACCAGGATCGGGAACGGAATGCTTTCGACGCCCAGCGCCACCGCATAGGTACCGAGACCGAAGAAGGCGGCGGAGGCAAGCGACACGTAGTGCGTCGGGCCCGAGAACAGTGTCCAGGCCGTGCAGAGAGCGGCGTAGAGCATCAGGTTCACCGACAGCGACAGGTAATAGCCCTGGTCGAACAGCGGCAGCAGCGCGGCGATGCCGGCGGCAACGGCGATGCCGATGCCGATGCGCAGTTCCTTCTGGGTGATGCCGAACGGAAGCTCGCTCATGTCGTGCGCCTCCCGAAGATGCCCTGCGGCCGCACCAGCAGGATGATGATGAACAGCGTGTAGGTTGCGGCGATCGTCAGGCCGGGGTCGATGTAAGTCGCAACCAGCGTCTCGGCGATGCCGAGGATGAGCGCCGCCACCACCGCGCCGCGCACGTCGCCAACACCGCCCATGATGACGATGATCAGCGCCTTCATGGTGAAGGTGACGCCCATCGAGGCGTTGAAGGTGTAGAAGGTCGACAGCAGCGCGCCGCCGCAGGCCGTCAGCGCGCCGCCCAGCGCGAAGGTGACGGCTGCGACCTTGGCGACATCGATGGCAACGAGGTTCGCCGAATTGGGGTCCACCGCCACCGCGCGCACGGCGGTGCCAAGGCGGGTGCGGTAGAGGAAGTAGTACAGCACCGCGGCAATCACGACCGCCGCGATGAAGGCGACGACGCGGTTGAGGCCATAGGCGCTGCCGAAAATCTCGAAGCGTTCCGACAGGAACTGGTAGGAGTGGTACTCGCCGCCGAAGCCCGAAATCATCAGGCCCTGTAGCAGGAACATCAGACCGAAGGTCGCGAGGATCGAATCGACCTCAAGCTGGCCACGGTTCTTTGCGCGGTCGACCAGCGGCTTGAGCGCGACCTGGTAGATGCCCCAGTTGAAGGCGAATGCCAGCGGGGCAATGATGAACAGGCCGAGGATCGGATTGATCGCGAACGACGCGAACAGCCAGAAGGCGATGAAGCATCCGGCGACAAGCGTCTCGCCATTGGCGAGATTCATGATGCGCGCGACGCCGTATTGGAGCGTCAGGCCCAGCGCTATCAGCGCGTAGGTCCCGCTCAACAATATGCCGGTGACGATGATCTGCATGAAACTCTTCTACCGATAGGATCTTCCGGCGCGGGTCGCCCGCGCCGGAAGTCTTGAGTGTTCAGGCGGGGCTTATTCCCAGCCCTGCTTCTTCACCGGCTCGGCCGAGACCGACATGCCGTCCGCGGCAACAGCAACGAAGTTGCCGTCGCGCCACTGGCCAACGGTCCAGACGTTCGGGTTGACGTTGTTGACGAACTTCACCTCGCCGATGACCGTGTCGAAGCTGTTCGACTTGATCGCCTCGATCACGGCAGCGCGGTCCTTGGTACCGGCCTTCTCGATCGCCTGGCCGAGGATCTGCAGACCGGCGTAGGTGGTCGCGCTCGCCCAGAAGTCCGGACCCGAGCCAGCCGACTCGGTGTGACGCTTGATGTAGTCGGCGATCTTCGGGTTCTCGATGTCGATGCCGCCGATGCCGAGGATGCCTTCAGCCGACTTGCCGAAGCGGCCTGCGAACGGCGGGAAGGCGGTGCCGACGCCGGTGTAGAACGCGCCGACCTCGAGGTTCTGGATCTTCGCCTGCTCGGTGAGCGCGAAGGTCTCGCCCGGATAGGAGAAGGCGACGAAGGCATCCGGCGTGGCGGCCTTGGCAGCCGAGACAACCGGCGCAAGATCCTGCGTGCCGAGCGGGAACGAAGCCTCGTAGACGATCTCGAACTTGGCTTCCTCAAGCGCCGGCTTGGCGGCGCCGACCAGCTCGAGGCCGAAGGCGTCGGCGACGTGAACCAGCGCCACCTTGTTGCCGATCTCGCCCTTGTCGCGCAGCTTCACCAGCGTCTCGACCGCGCCCTTGGCGAGCTGGGTCGCGCTGCCGAGCATCCAGAACGAGTTCGGCCAGCGCTTGGCGAAGTCCTCGATGCCGTCAGTGGCCGCGCTCGTCGTGATGTGCGGGAAGCCGTACTGCGCGATGATCGGCGCGGCTGCGACGTTGATACCCGTCGAGTACGGGGTGATGATGAAGTCGACGTTGTCGACCGTCGCCATGCGCTGGATGTTCTGGATCGCAGTCTCAGCGGAGGTCTGGTCGTCATACTCGACGATCTCGATCTTGTGCTTGGTGCCGCCGATGTCGAGACCACCCGCACCGTTGACCTCGTCGACCCAGAGCTTGACGTTCGGCCAGTGCGTCATGGCTGCGCCGCCGGCGAGCGGGCCGGTCTTCGGCGCGCTGGCGCCGATCTTCAGCACCTCCTCCGCGAACGCGCCTGTCGCCGTGAGTCCCGCGAGGGCCACCGAAGCGCCCAGTGCGATGAATGTCCTTCTCAGCATGTCGTTACCTCCCGTTGAAATGCCCAAAACTGTTGCGGATTTCTCCGCGGGTATGCGTCAGATCGGGTACTCCTGTTTCCCGCTCTGAATGGTGATCCACCGAAGCTCGGTGAATTCGTCGATGCCGGCGCGGCCGCCGAAGCGACCCCAGCCGGAGGCCTTGACTCCGCCGAATGGCATCTGCGGCTCGTCGTTGATGGTCGCGCCGTTGATGTGGCAGATGCCGGTCTCGAGCCTGCGCGCGACATCGAGCGCGCGGCCGACGTCACGGCCGAACACCGCGGCGGCGAGCCCGTATTCGGTGTCGTTGGCGATCGAAACCGCCTCGTCGATATCGGCGTAGCGGATGACGCAGGCGACTGGCCCGAACGTCTCCTCGTAGTAGATGCGCATATTGGGCGTGATGCCGTCGAGGATGGTGGCATCGAGCCACGCACCCTCCTGCCGGCCGCCAACCACCAGCCGTGCGCCCTTGGTGACGGCGTCGTCGATCAGGCCGCGCACGCGGCCCGCCGCCTGTTCGGAGATCATCGGGCCGATGCGGCCTTCTGGCTTTTCCGGATCGCCCACAGTCATGCGTTCGGCGCGTGCCTTGAGCCGGTCGATGAAGTCCTCGGCAAGGTCTTCGTGAACGATGAGCCGCTCGGTCGAGATGCAGACCTGGCCTTGGTGGAAGAACGCGCCATAGGCGGCAGCGGCAACTGCCTGATCCATATCAGCGTCATCCAGCACGATCAGCGGCGCTTTGCCGCCGAGTTCGAGCAGCGAACGCTTCAGGTGCCGCGCGCAGATCGAGGCGATCACCTTGCCGGCGCGGGTCGAGCCGGTGAAGTTGACGCGGCGCACCGCCGGATGCGCGATCAGCGCCTCGACGATCTCCTCGGCGTGATCGACCTCATTGTGGACGATGCCGACGACACCCTCGGGCAAACCAGCCTCGGCAAACACCTGCACGATGAGCTCATGCGTGCGCGGGCAGAGTTCTGACGCCTTGAAGACGGCGGTGTTGCCGCAGGCAAGCGGCCAGGCGATCGAACGTGTCGCAAGCACGATCGGCGCATTCCACGGCGCCATCGACAGCACCACGCCGCAGGGCTGGCGCAGCGCGATCGACAGCGTATCAGACATGTTGACGGGCACGACCTCGCCGGCGACCTGCGAGGTCATTGCCGCTGCCTCGCGCAGGATCGACGCCCCGAGCTTGAGGTTCAGCCTCGTCCATGCGGCCGTGCCACCGGTTTCTTCGGAGATCAGGCGAATGAAGTCGTCGCCGTGGGCAAGCAGGCGCTCCGCGGCTCTTTCGAGGATGAAACGGCGCTCTTCAGGCGCGGTGCGCGACCAGCGGGGAAATGCGGAAGCGGCAATGTTGGCGATATGGCGTGCTTCGACGACCGTCGACGCCTTGCAGCGTTCAGCCAACACGGAAACTGCGGTCGTGGCGCGCACGGCCTCGTTCAAATCTCGCCTCCCCTTGCCGGGTCTCCCTGCCCGGCTCCCGTCCACTGAAGTGGACAGGCTCCTTCCGGCTAGAAGCAAACTACAAGGAAAGCACTACTGATATGGATAAATCTGGCGATCTCTTGTAGAAATCTGGCGCCCCGCATCAGAAAGAAGATGAAGGGCATAAGCAAACCGCATCGATCTTCCCGAAAGGCGGACGAACAGCGTGAAAGCGGAACGCGTCGAGAGCAGTCTTCATCCGCGCAGCTGGTCGTTCAACCGGCAGCCGGATTCTTCCGGGCGGCAGTTTCTTCTGCTGACCGATGGCAGCGCCGAGGCTGAAACGGAAGGCAGCCGTTTTACGATTACCGCGCCCGCCTGCCTGTGGCTGGGCACCCTCGCCTCCGGTCGGCTCAGGGTCGATGCGGGCGCCACCGGCTATCGCTGCTGGACCTCCGAGCCGCTGGTCATCGCGGCCATAGGCGACCAGGCGGAGTCGGTTGGCCTGCACCAGCTCGCCGATCGCAACTTTGCCCTGTCGCTCACCGGCCAAGCCGAACACGCCGCCACGCTGGAGCGCTGCTGCAACGGCATCCTGCGCGAGCTGCGCCAGCCGCTTGAAGGCTCGCACCTGCTGCTGTCGGCGCTGCTCAGGATCATGCTGGTGGTGATGCTGCGCATTGCAGGCGGCGAGGAGCTTGTGCCCTCCGGCAGCGGCGCGAAATCCGGTATCCTGCAGCGCTTCCGCCAGCTGGTCGAAATGAACTTCCGCAGCCACTGGCCGGTCGCGCGCTACGCCGAAGCCCTCGGCGTCTCCGCCGACCGGCTGCATTCGATCTGCACCTCGGAGATCGGCAAGTCGCCCAAGGCGCTGATCTCGGAGCGGCTGGCGCATGAGGCGGCGCTTCGCCTGGAGCGCTCGTCGCTCACGATCGAGCAGCTCGGCCATGCGCTCGGCTTTCACGACCCGGCGCACTTTTCGAGCTTCTTCAAGCGGATGATTGGCGTGCCCCCCGGCCGCTACCGCAAGATCGCAGCTAGCCTGCAGCAGGAAGGGCGCAACGCTCCTACCCCAGGCTTTGCCGACTGGCCCTAGTCGCGGTGCGGCGGGCGTGGCGGATGCGGCGGATGCACCGGCACCGGCCGGTAGATCACCCACGGCCGGCTGTATTCGAGCTGCGCCATGCTCGCGCGGCGCTCGGCGCGGCGGTCGAGTTCGAGCCGCAGCAGGCACTCGGCAAAGGCATCGTTTTTCTTCGTGAAGCCGTAGGACCGGCAGGTGTCTTCGTCCATCGCCCGCTGCTCCTCGGCCGTCACGCAGCCGGCAAGGAATAGCAGCAAAACGGGAGCTAGAACTCGGCGCAACATGTAACGTCTCCCATGACGAGGCAGATGGTCAGCTTGTCGGGAAATTAGCGGCGCAGGAATTGGTTGCAAGTGAGGCAGCCGCCCGCGAATTGCCATCTTCGGCGTTAGTTTCAGCGCCCATGACAACGCTCCCCACCACTTTCCCCTCTTCGTCCCTCGCCAGCCGCCGGACCGTCTTGATCGGCTTTGGGGCAACCGCACTCCTCGCCGCTGCTGGCTGCACCACGACAACACAGCCGACCGGTTCCAGCGCCGGCGCGTCGTCCGAGGGTGCCGCCTATCTCCGCCGCATCCGCGAACAGGCCGGCCTGTCGCCGCTCTCGCCCGACGGCCAGCTGGAGCGTGCGGCGCTTGAGCAGTCGGCCTACATGGCCCAGACCGGCAAGATGGCTCACACGACCAGCTTCGGCCGCGACTTTGCCTCCCGCATGCAGAAGAACGGCGTTCGCGGAATGTCGGCGGAGAACGTGGCGGCCGGCCGCTTCGGCATGGACCGCCTGTTCGAGATGTGGATGGCCTCGACCGGCCACCGCAACAACATGCTCAATCCGAACTTCCGCCGCTTCGGCCTGGCCTACACGGCGGATGCCAGCGGCGAGCGCCGCTACTGGGCGCTCGTCCTCGGTGTGTAGTTCTCAGTCCACGACCGGCGGCAGCTTGTGCCGGCGGTTGACGCTGGCGGGACGGCGCGGCAGCGTCAGCGTGGTGTCGCGACGCGGACGCTCGGCAACGACCTTGCCCTTGGAGACGACCGTCAGGCGCTCGGCGCGCAGGCGGATCGCCTCGACCGGATCGCCCGCATCGAGCACCACCAGGCTGGCCGTCTTGCCGACCTCGAGACCGTAGCCTTCGAGGTTCATGATGGCGGCGTTCTCCACCGTCACCATGTCGAAGCATTTGCGCATGTCGTCCGGGTGGGTCATCTGCGCGACGTGCAGACCCATGAAGGCGACGTCGAGCATGTCGCCGGTGCCGAGCGAGTACCACGGGTCGAGCACGCAGTCCTGGCCGAAGCCGACGCGGATGCCGTACTTCAGCATTTCCGGCACGCGGGTCTGGCCGCGGCGCTTCGGATAGGTGTCGTGGCGGCCCTGGATCACGATATTGATCAGCGGGTTGGCGATCGCCGAAACCTGCGCCTCCGCCATCATCGGCAGCAGCTTCGAGACATAGTAGTTGTCCATCGAGTGCATCGAGGTCAGGTGCGAGCCGTTGGCGCGGCCGTGCAGGCCGAGGCGCTGCGTCTCATAGACCAGCTGCTCGATGTGGCGCGACATCGGGTCGTCCGTCTCGTCGCAGTGCAGGTCGATCATCAGGCCACGCTCGGCCGCGATCTCGCACAACTCCGTCACCGAGCGACGGCCGTCTTCCATCGTCCGCTCGAAGTGCGGGATGCCGCCGACGACATCGGCGCCCATGTCGAGGGCACGGATCGTGTTCGCGCGCGCCGTCGGGTCGCGGTAGAAGCCGTCCTGCGGGAAGGCAACCAGCTGCAGGTCGAGATAGGGCGCGACCTCCTTCTTCACTTCGAGCAGCGCTTCCAGCGCCAGCAGTCGGTCGTCGCAGGTGTCGACATGGGTGCGGATGGCCAGCAGACCCATCGACACGGCCCAGTCGCAGTAGTCGAGCGCGCGCTGCTTGACGGCTTCATGCGTCAGCAGCGGCTTCAGCTCGCCCCACAGCGCGATGCCTTCGAGGAGCGTGCCCGAGCGGTTGATGCGCGGGATGCCGTAGGACAGCGTCGCGTCCATGTGGAAGTGCGGATCGACGAAAGGCGGGGAAACCAGCGAGCCTTCTGCATCGATCACGCGGCCGGCTTGCGCCTCGATCTTCGGTTCGATCGCGGCGATCTTGTCGCCCGAAATGGCTATGTCGGCGGTGCGGCCGTCCGGCAGCACACCGTTCTTGACGATCAGGTCGAAGCTCATCTTTCGCCTTTCTGGTATGGAATCATAAGCGCCTTCGGATATGTCGCGCGGCGGGCCATGACGACCAGCGCGAGGATCGACAGCACGAACGGCATCATCAGGAACAGCTGATAGGGCACCGCGCCGCCGGTCAGCTGTTGCAGCCGCACCTGGTAGGCGTCGAAGGCTGCAAAGAGGATCGCGCCAAGCAGCGCCTTGCCGGGCCGCCAGGAGCCGAACACGACCAGCGCGATGCAGATCCAGCCACGGCCGTTGATCATCTCGAAGAAGAACGAGTTGAACGCGGACATGGTCAGGAACGCGCCGCCGATCGCCATCAGCGCGCTGCCGACGATGACCGAGCCCATGCGGATGGCGGTGACGCTGATGCCCTGCGCCTCGACCGCAGACGGGTTCTCACCCGCCGCGCGCACGGCAAGGCCAAGCGGCGTACGGTAGAGCACCCAGGCGACCAGTGCGACGGTGATGAAGGCGAGGTAGGTCAGCGGCGTCTGGTTGAACAGCGCCGGGCCAATGACCGGGATTTCCGAAAGTCCCGGGATCGGCAGCGGCTGGAACGGCTCGATGCGCGGCGGAGACGTTACTTCGGGCAGGACGAGGCGGTAGGTGAAGTAGGACAGGCTGGTTGCCAGCAACGTGATGCCGATGCCGCAGACATGCTGCGACAGGCCGAGCGGCACCGTCAGCGTCGCGTGCAGCAGGCCGAAGGCCGCGCCGGCGAGCGCCGCCACCACGAGGCCGAACCAGAGATCACCGCCGAGATAGACGGTGATCCAGCCGGCGAATGCACCGGCGACCATGATGCCCTCGATGCCGAGGTTGAGCACGCCGGCGCGCTCGCAGATCAGCTCGCCCATGGTGGCGAAGATCAGCGGCGAGGCGATGCGGATCGCGGCGACCCAGAACGAGGCGGTCAGGAGAATGTCGAAGGCTTCGATCATAGCGAGGCCCCCTCCACCATGCTGCACATGGTCCCCCTCCCCCGCTTCGCAGGGAAGGATCCGACGTCACCGCTGCTGATCCTCCCCCGTTTACGGGGGAGGTGGCGCGAAGCGCCGGAGGGGCCGATCGATGCGGGCGCGGTTATTGCAAATACGCTGTCCATCACCGCCACCTCACACGGAACCTTGTCATCATGATCGCGACGACCATCGTCAGCAGCGCCGTCGCCACCATCACGTCGGCAATGTAGGACGGCACGCCCGCCGTGCGGCTCATTGCGTCCGCGCCGACAAAGATCCCGGCAACGAAGATCGCAGAAAGCACCACGCCGAGCGGATTGAGCATCGCCAGCATCGCAACGACGATGCCCGTGTAGCCAAAGCCCGGCGACAGATCGAGCGTCAGGTTGCTCTTGAGGCCCGTCACTTCCGAGAAACCGCCAAGCGCCGCCAAGCCGCCCGACAGCAGCGCCGTCTTCATCAGCACGCTGTTGACCGGAATGCCGGCAAAGCGCGCAGCCTCGGCATTGTGGCCAACAGCGCGCATCTCGTAGCCGAGCGTCGTCTTCTTCATGATGATCCAGACCACCACCGCCGAGACGATCGCGATCAGGAAGCCGAGGTGCAGGCGCGTGCGCGCGATCAGCTTCGGCAGCTGGGCATCCGCGATGATTTTTGGCGAGCGCGGCCAGCCCATGCCCATCGGGTCTTTGAGCACGCCTTCGAGCAGCATCGACACGAACAGCAGCATGATGAAGTTGAGGAGCAGCGTGGTCACCACCTCGTCGACGCCGAGCCGGGTCTTGAGAAGTGCGGGGCCAAGCAGGAGCAACGCACCGGCGGCCATCGCCGCGATCATCAGGATCGGAATGAGGATCGGAGCGGGAAGTGGCAGCGCACCGGTTGCCAGCACCACGGTGATCAGCGCGCCGGCGTAAAGCTGGGCTTCCGCGCCGATGTTCCAGAGCTTGGCGCGGAACGCGACCGCGACGGCAAGGCCGGTGAAGATGAGCGGCGTTGCCCGCGTCAGCGTTTCCATGATCGCGAAGCGCGAGCCCGCCGCGCCCTTGGCGACCAGCGCGAAGACGGAAAAGGGCGATGCGCCCGCAGCCAGCACCAGCAGCGAGGCGATGACAAAGGTCACCACCACCGCGCCGAGCGGATAGGCAAAGGTCTCGACAAGCGTCGGCGCCGGTTTTGGCTCAAGCCGCATGGCGGGGCCTCGAATGGGAATTGTCGTTGTTCGAAAGCATCATCGTCACGCCGCCTCGCCGATGCCGTGGCCGGCCATCAGTTCGCCGATCTCCTGTACGCTGCGCTCGCCGCGCTGCGAGGGCGAGGAGAGCCTTCCCTTGAAGATCACGCGCACCTCGTCGGAGAGGCTGAGGATCTCGTCGAGGTCTTCGGAAATTAGCAGGATCGCCGCGCCGCGGGCGCGGGCTTCGAGCAGCTTCTTGTGCACGTAGGCGACGGCGCCAACGTCGAGGCCGCGCGTGGGCTGGTTTGCAAGGATCACGACCGGATCGGGATCGAGCGCGCGACCGAGGATCAGCTTCTGCATGTTGCCGCCCGATAGCAGGCGGATACGCGCGTCCGGCGACGGGCATTTCACGTCGTAGTCGCGGATCAGCTCCTCGGCGAAGGCGCGCGCGGCCTTCCAGTCCATGAAGCCGTGGCGACTGAAGCGCTCCGAGCGGTAGCGCTCGGAAATCACGTTCTCGGTCACCGACATGTCGCCGATCGAGCCGACCGCATGACGGTCTTCCGGCACGCGGGCAATGCCGCGGGCCAGCGCCTCGCGCGGCGACCAGGCGGAAACCTCCCTCCCCGCGATACGGATCTGTCCGGACAGCGGCTTTTCGGTTCCCGACAGCAGGGCAGCGAGCGCTGCTTGCCCGTTGCCGGACACGCCGGCGAGCCCGGTAATGACGCCGCCATAAAGCGAGAGCGAAACGTTGTGGAGCGCGCTGCCGCCGGCGCGCGGTGTCGTCGAGACGTTCTCGAGCGAAAACAATTCTTCGCCGCGCGGCACGGCCTCCACCGGCGGGAAGGCAACTTCCTGGCCAACCATCAGCGCCGCGAGCTCCTGGCGCGTGGCGCCCGCCGTCTCGCGCCCGCCGACCAGCTTGCCGCCGCGCAGCACCAGCACGCGGTTGGAGACCGCCATCACCTCATGCATCTTGTGCGAGATGAAGATGATCGACATGCCCTTGGCGACGAGCATCTTCAGCGTTGCAAACAGCGCGTCGGTCTCGAGCGGGGTCAGCACCGCCGTCGGCTCGTCGAGGATCAGGATGCGCGCATTGCGGTAGAGCGCCTTGAGGATCTCGACGCGCTGGCGCTCGCCGACCGACAGCTGCGCGACCGTCTTGTCGGGGTCTACGGCAAGGCCGAAATCTTCCGAAAGCTTGCGGATACGCGCGCGGGCGCCCGAGCGGTCGAGCTTCCACGACCACGGGCTCTGCGTGCCGAGCGCGATGTTTTCCAGCACCGTCATGTTATCGGCCAGCGTGAAGTGCTGGTGCACCATGCCGATGCCGGCATCGAGCGCCGCGCGCGGGTCGCCCGGCGGCAGCAGCTTGCCGAACGCCTCGACGGTGCCCTCGTCGGCGACATAGTGGCCGAACAGGATGTTCATCAGCGTGGTTTTGCCCGCGCCGTTCTCGCCGAGCAGGGCGATCACCTCACCAGCCGCGAGTTCCAGCGAGATGGAATCATTCGCCACCAGCGGGCCGAACCGCTTGGTGATGTTGGTGAGACGCAGAACAGTTTCAGCCATGAGACCGCAGATGTGTCGACAGCGGGCGCTGTCCGTCAAGGACAGGGCAGGCTGAAGGATTGTTCCTCCACCTGCCCATGAAATAGCGCCTCCCTCGCGGGAGGCACAGTGTTGCTATCAGCTCGACTTCGGCTCGTTGTCGTTGATCTCGATCACGAGCTGGCCGGAACGGATCGCGGCTTCCTTCTCGGCGACGAGCTTCTTGACCTCGTCCGGAACCTTGTCCTCGAAGGTGCCGAGCGGAGCAAGCGAGCAGCCGCCTTCCTTCATGAAGGAGTAGACGCCGTAATCGGCGGCCTTGAAGGTGCCGGCCTTCACCTCGGCAATCGCCTTGGCGAGCGTCGGCTTGAAGTCCCACAGCGCGGAGGCAACGACCGTCTCCGGATAGTCGGACTGCGTGTCGATCACGTTGCCGATCGCCAGAACGCCGCGCTCCTTGGCGGCATCCGACACACCGAAGCGCTCGGCGTAGAGAATGTCGGCGCCGGCGTCGATCTGGGCGAAGGCGGTTTCCTTGGCCTTCGGCGGATCGAACCACGAACCGATAAACGCGACCTGGAACTTGGTGTCGTCACCAGCCGTCTCGCGCACGCCCTGCATGAAGGCGTTCATCAGGCGGTTGACCTCCGGGATCGGAAAGCCGCCCACGAGGCCGATATTCTTGGTCTTGGTCATCGCGCCGGCGATGAGGCCGGTCAGGTACGAGGCGTCCTGGATGTAGTTGTCGAACGGCGCGAAGTTCGGCACCGAGTCATCGGCCGGGAAGGACGAACCCATCAGGAAGGCGACTTCCGGGTAGTCGGCGGCAACGGCCCGCGCCTCATCCTCGACGCCGAACACCTCGCCGAGGATGAGCTGGTAGCCCTGCTCGGCATATTCGCGCATCACGCGCTCATAGTCGGTGTTGGAGACGTTCTCGGTCGCGGCGTACTCGATCTCGCCGGCTTCCTTGGCAGCATTGGCCGCGAGGTGGATGCGGCTCACCCACTGCTGCTCGAACGGCACAGTGTAGACTGCCGCGACCTTGAGCTTTTCCTGCGCGAACAGGCGCGACGGTGCGCCGGCGACGCCGAGCATCGCTGCTGCACCTGCACCCTGCAGGAGCCGGCGGCGCGACACCGGCATGAAACTGGAGACTTTCGGGAAACCTGGCATTTGTCCACCTCTGGCTGGCACGGATTGGGTTGTCGTCCGTTTTTTATCGTTCGGGAAAAAACCTATGCGAAATTCCGGCACCCGGCAATCGGATGACCTTCTTTTACGCACAAGCTTTCCCTGCAACAAAAATGGGCGGCACCCTCATGGCCGCCCGCCAGAACGCCCCGGTGGAATGCCCCGGCGTTCGGCCCTGATCGGACCTTCCCTAACGCCGGAGGGGTACGCTTTCCTAGTATGTGCGGTGCAACATCCACCGCTTTGTCGCGAGCGACGCAGCGTCAGCTCAACCGCCGTTGACGACCAGCGCGATGGCCTCGCGCAGCTCGTCCATGCCGAGCCCCTTTTCCGAGGAAGTCGCGATCAGCGTCGGGAACGCCGCCGGCCGCTTGCGGATCTTCTCCGCCGTCTCGGCCAGCAGGCGCGGCACGCCGGCAGCCTTGATCTTGTCGATCTTTGTCAGGACGATCTGGTAGGACACCGCCGCCTTGTCGAGCAGCGTCAGCACGTCCTCGTCGTTCTTCTTGATGCCGTGGCGGGCATCGATCAGCACGTAGACGCGCTTCAGCGTCACGCGGCCCTTGAGATAGTCGAAAACAAGGTTCGTCCAGGCGTCGACCTGCGCCTTCGGCGCCTGCGCGTAGCCGTAGCCCGGCATGTCGACCAGCGCCATCGGCGGCAGGTCGCCTGCCTCGCCCGAATAGCCATCCGGCACGAAGAAGTTGAGTTCCTGCGTGCGGCCCGGCGTGTTCGAGGTGCGTGCAAGGCCCTTGCGGCCGACCAGTGCGTTGATCAGCGACGACTTGCCGACGTTCGAGCGGCCGGCGAAGGCGACCTCGGCCGGGCCTTCCGGCGGCAGGAACTTCATCGAGGGCACGCCACGGATGAATACCCACGGGCGCGTGAACAGGTCCGCGGTCACCGCCTGCTGCACTTCACTCATTGCTTGCTCCTTCAAGGTCGCGGATCCTTAGCCGATATGGCCGCAAAAACAAAGAAGGCCCGCTTTCGGCGGGCCTTCCTCAATCGGTTGCCGACCTCTTACTCCGCCGGCTTCGGCTTCTTCTTGAACAAGCCCACCAGATTGTCCCAGAGCTCGATCTTGGCGCCCTGGCGCTTCATGATGATCGCCTGCTGGGTGATCGAAAGCAGGTTGTTCCATGCCCAGTAGATCACGAGGCCAGCCGGGAAGGACGCCAGCATGAAGGTGAAGATCACCGGCATCCAGTTGAAGATCATGGCCTGCGTCGGGTCCGGCGGCGTCGGGTTCATGCGCATCTGCAGGAACATCGTGATGCCCATGATGATTGGCCACACGCCGATCAGCAGGACCGCCGGCACGTCGTAGGGCAGCAGGCCGAACAGGTTGAACAGCGAGGTCGGGTCCGGAGCCGAGAGGTCGCGGATCCAGCCGAAGAACGGCGCATGACGCATCTCGATGGTGACGTAGAGCACCTTGTAGAGTGCGAAGAACACCGGGATCTGGATCACGATCGGCCAACAGCCCGCCAGCGGATTGATCTTCGCCGTCTTGTACAGCTCCATCATCGCCTGCTGCTGCTTCATGCGGTCGTCCGCGTAGCGCTCGCGGATTTCCTGCAGCTGCGGCTGCACCATCTTCATGTTTGCCATCGACTTGTACGACTTGTTGGCAAGCGGGAAGAAGACGGCCTTGACGATAACGGTCGTCGCGAGGATCGCGAGGCCGAAATTGCCGAGGGCATGGAACAGCCAGTCGATGAGATAGAACATCGGCTTGGTGATGAAGTAGAACCAGCCCCAGTCGATCAGAAGGTCGAACTGGCGGATGCCGCGCTCTGCCTCATAGGCGTCGATCTTCGCGGTCTCCTTGGCGCCGGCAAAGACCAGCGTCTCCAGCGTGTGCGACTGGCCCGGAGCGACCGTGATCGGGTCGGTCAGGTAGTCGGCCTGGTAGCGCTCGCCGCCCTCGTTGAAGAAGGCAAAGCGCGGCTGGAACGCCTGCGCGCCCGACGGGACCATCGCGACGGCCCAGTACTTGTCGGTGATGCCGAGCCAGCCGTCCTCGGACTTGCCGGGCTGGATCTGGCGCTTCTCGGCGAGATCCGAATAGTCGATCTCCTGCAGGCCCTCGGTGCCGGTGACGCCGATCAGGCCCTCGTGGAGAATGTAGAAGCCCTGGGTCGCCGGGGTGCCGATGCGCGCGACGCGGCCGTAGCCGGACAGCGAGACCGGAGCCTCGCCGGCATTGGCCACCGCGTCGGAGATCGTGAACATGTAGTCGTTGTCGACCGCGATCGTGCGGGTGAAGGTCAGGCCGCGATCGTTGGTGTAGGTCAGCGTCACCGGGGTAGCCGGGGTCAGCGTCGGGTTGCCTTCGACGGTCCAGACAGTCGACGGGCCGGGAACCGAGCCGGTTTCCGCGCTGCCGACGAAGCCGAACTCGGCGAAGTAGCCGTCGGGCCGCGACGACGGGTTGAGAAGCTCGATGTTCGGCGAGTCCTTCTCGACGGTCGTGCGGTAGTCCTTGAGGATCAGGTCGTCGATGCGGCCGCCGACCAGGTTGATCGAGCCGGCAATGCGCGGCGTGTCGATCTGGATGCGGCTCGACGCGGCGAGTGCGGCCTCACGGGTCTTCGCGGCAGCCTGCGGGGCGCCTGCGGGAACCGTTGCCGCCGGGCCCTGGCCGGGGACGTCGTTTGAAGACGTGGCCGGAGCTGGCGTTGCGCCCGGCTGCTCAGCCTGCTGGGCCTGGGCTTGCTCCTGCTCGATGCGCGCGGCCTCGCGCTGCGCCTCGATGCGGGGGTTCATGTAGAACACCTGCCACAGGACCAGGATCGCCACCGAGATCGCGATCGTGATGAAGAAATTGCGATTGTTTTCCATCGGTTCCTTACCGCGCGCCGCGAATTCTGCGGGACAGTTCCCGGGTCAGTTCATCGAATGCGACGCCGAGCACGTCCTCGCGCCCGACGATCACATAGTCGCTGCCGGCCTTCATGTCATCAGCGGCATGAACGCGGACGGCCTCTCTGAGCCGCCTGCGTATGCGGTTCCGGACCACCGCATTGCCGACCTTCTTGGTAACGGTCAGGCCATATCTGGGCGGGAGATCGTCATTGCGGTCCAGGACTTCAAGCAGAAACAGCCGTCCGCGGCGCTTTTCACCCGCCCGGACGGCCAGAAACTGCTTGCGCTTCTTGAGACGCTCCGGCCCCTTGCCAGCTGGCCGTGCCACGGGTGCGCGGCCCTGCGGCAAATTAAGCGGACAGACGCTTGCGGCCGCGGGCGCGGCGAGCGTTCAGGACCAGGCGGCCGCCCTTGGTGGCCATGCGTGCACGGAAGCCGTGACGGCGCTTGCGAACAAGCTTTGAGGGTTGGTAGGTGCGCTTCATTTGTTTAAATACCGCGGTGTGCGGCCCTTCTTAGATCTGACTCTTTATGAGCAGGAGCGTCGCCCGAAATGGATTGCCGCAACCCCCTGCCATGCAAGCATGACAAGACCAGCGACGGAGCCAAGGCCCGAGCGTGGGCGGCTTATATGATCGCGCGCCACCTGAGTCAATGTTGCGGGGCGCGGTGGAGCGCCTGTGCCACAGTATATGCAAGCTGTTCGCCGCAGACTGCGCCGAGGGTAGTCTATCGTCTTCGCGACTACTAAATTGGTACGTGCAGAATGAGCATGCATCGCGGCAGGATTGTCATTCGGCGCGGAGGAAGGATTGCCAGCAACCGGGACCGACACGCACGTCTCCGAACACGCCTCGACTGAAGAGGTGCCGCTGACGCGCGGACTGTCGACCAAGCTGCTCGCAATCACGGTCGTCTTCGTGATGCTGGCCGAGATCTTCATCTTCGTGCCTTCCGTCTCCAATTTCCGCCTGCGCTGGCTGGAGGAGCGGCTGGCGACCGCCGCCGCCGTCGGCATCGTCCTCGTCGAGAGCGAGCCCGACAGTCTTTCGCGTGAAGTCCAGGACGAGGTGCTCATGGCGCTGGGCGCCATGGCGGTGGCCGTGCGCGACGAAGGCTCCTCGCGCCTCCTCGTCGTCACCGAGGTGCCGCCGCAGGTCGACGTCCATGTCGACCTCGGCAACATGTCGATGCCGACCGCGATCCAGGAAGCCTTCGACACTTTGCTCTTCGGCGGCAACCGCGTGCTGCGCGTCTTCGGCCCCGTCGGCGAGAGCAACAAGGAATTCGAGGTGCTGATCGGCGAATCGGCGCTGCGCAAGGCAATGCTTGTGCACGCGCGCAACGTCGCCGCCCTCTCCCTCATCATCCCCCTGATCACCGCCATGCTCGTCTATGCGGCGATCAACCGGATGATGATCCGTCCGATCCGCGCCATGACGCGTTCGATGCTCGACTTTGCCCGCACGCCTGACGATCCGGCACGAATCATTTCGCCGAGCGGCCGCGACGACGAAATCGGCGTTGCCGAGCGCGAGCTTGCCTCGATGCAGACGCAGCTGCAGCGCACGCTCGCCGAGCAAAAACACCTCGCCGACCTTGGCCTCGCCGTCTCGAAGATTAATCACGATATGCGCAACACGCTGGCGGCCGCCCAGCTCATCTCCGACCGTCTCACCACGGTCGAGGATCCGGTCGCGCAGAACTTCGTGCCAAAGCTCCTGCGCGCCATCGACCGCGCCGTCTCCTATACCGAAGGCGTTCTTTCCTATGGCCGCACGCAAGAAGCCCCTCCCCGCCGCCGGCGGGTGCGGCTCAGGCAGGTGGTCGAGGAGGTGCACGAGTTCCTCGGGCTCGATGCCGGCAGCGACATCGAGCTGGTCAACGCGGTCGCGCCCGACCTCGAGGTCGACGCCGATTCGGAGCAGCTGTTCCGCATCCTGTCGAACCTCTCCCGCAACGCGGTGCAGGCGATGGCCGCCGACAAGGACACGGCGGTGGTCAAGCGCCTGTCGATCAGCGCCGAGCGCACCGGCTCGGTCTGCCGCATCCTGATCGAGGACACCGGGCCGGGCCTTCCCCCGCGTGCGCGCGAAAATCTGTTTACGCCGTTCATCGGCTCGGCGCGCAGCGGCGGCACCGGCCTTGGCCTTGCGATCGCCCAGGAACTGGCGCGCCTGCACGGCGGCTCGATCGAGCTTCTGGAAAGCCGCGGCGGCCATACGGTGTTCGCGGTGACGATCCCGGACCAGCCTGTGGAAATCGGCGCGGCGCGCAGCGCGATCCGCCGCCGCGCCTGACGCCTGCCGTTGCGGCAGCTGGTGCATGTGCAAAAAAATCCGAGAAAATTTTGCGATGCCCGCTTGCAATCCCCGAAGCGAGTGGGTAGTTAGCGCCCACGAACGACGACGGCCTCGCGGCCGACACGTTTCGGGGCTGGTTCACACCACGCCATGCGCGCCCGTAGCTCAGCTGGATAGAGCACCAGACTACGAATCTGGGGGTCAGAGGTTCGAATCCTTTCGGGCGCGCCATTTAACTCTCTGAAATCACTAAATCTTTTGTCGGATGAGATCTCCGAGATCCTCGTCTCAGTCGGTTTTGTAATGACCGAGTAATGACGCAGCGAAGAACGGCAAGGGACGCCTTCTCCCTCTGTGTCGTCAGGCTGCAGGGTCAGATCTCTACGCGCCTCACTCCCCTACCCGTCCCCCGGGTACCAAGGGGGGAATACCCCGGGTCTCGCTTAAGGGTATCGCCCGAAGAAATTTTCTCGCAGAAATTACCGGACGGTCACTGCTCCTGGGGCTTGGCCACTTCCTCTCGCAGCTTGGGGAGTATCCGCTGCACCTCGGTAAGCACCGCGTAGATACTGAACTGCTCACCCCAAAAAATTACATCGCCTTCCTCGGGCTCGAAGTACCGGAACGTATCAATCTCCTCCAATCCCACAATGTGGCCCCTTGGAGCGACAACCTTATCGGCATGTATTCGCCTCGGCGACAGCGACCACCATCGGTCAATTCGCTCATCGATATGCTCAAAGTGGTTCCTCATTGAAACCAACCGGAGGGGCGAGTCGTCATCCACGCCCCGAACCGCGATATTGTCTTAGATATAGCCCTCCACATAAGGAATATGTTGCACTGACGGCGCATCCTTGTGGAGTCATTTTGATCAGCCAGACGGAATACAGAATAGATTCGGGTGGAAAACTTTCCGACTATATGCACCCAACGCACGTAGCTGTTGATTTCCGCCGAGAACTGACCCGGGATTGGGCGGTTTTTCCATTGAGAAGTGACCCATGTTTGAACCCACCCCTGCTGGTTGATCGCAGGGGATTTTGGAGTGATAGACATGGCGTTACTGAGCGTTATCCGACGCTGGCATCTGCGGGATGGACATTCGATCCGGGAGATTGCACGGCGCACGGGACTGTCGCGGAACACGATCCGCAAATACCTGCGA
>NZ_VLJG01000043.1:0-19661 GCF_007829415.1 Aminobacter sp. J44
CTGCCAGTTCCTCGACGTCTACAGGTTTCGTGAGATACGCGTCAGCGCCGGCTTTTAGTCCTTTGACGCGGTCCTCTACCGAAGCGCGGGTTGTCGCGAAGATGACACCTACCGATCCTCCGGAATGCAGGTGCGACGCGACGGCCAGTCCGTCCTCGCCGGGCAAGTCCATTTCCAGGATGACAATGTCAGCGGGTGCTGCGGCTATGGCGCGATAGAGCGCGGCGGCGCTCGGAAATCCGGCGACTTGCAGCCCGAGCCGAGACAGGCCAACAACCATTTCTTCCCGCGAAGTCGCATCTCCGTCGACAAGATAGACCAGCCGCGGAACGACGAATTCGCCATAGTGTGACGTTGCGTCGTTCATCCCCGGGACTCAAACGCAAGATCACCCCCGCGTGAAATTAAGCATCTTCATCTGGTCGTTGCAAACCCACACGGCGCCCCACCGTGCGCCCCGCTAGACGTTGCTAGATCTGGAGCCCTGCGCGGAACTGCGCCGCCTTCTCCTCCAGCTCCTGCAGGAAGGTCTTCTGGGTGCCAAGAGCGGAGACGCGATGCTGGTAGCGGCGCATGCGCTCGCCGAGCTGATCAGCGGTGGCGGAGAGTTCCTCGCCGTCGCCGTTTTCGAATGCGTCGAGTGCGAATGCGGCAGCGTCCTGGGCCTCTTTGTAGCGCCGGCGAAGGCCCGCACTCTCGCTTTCGACCTCGGCCTGCAGCAGCCGCAGCAGCGCCGTCAGCCTTTCCAGGCGTGCGAGATCGGTGTTGCGGTCGCGTTCCGGATTGCGTGTCTGGATCCCGGCGATGCTCATCTCGATCCTTTCGGCAAAGTCAGGGGCTTCTTTCGTGGCGCTGCAGTATGCGTCTGATCTAAAAGTAGAAATTTCACTTGTACTACCTTCTACATCCTATGCGTAAAGCAACTCTTGCGGCGGTTGTAAAAATTACTGGAAAGTAAATTAATCTGTGTTAATTTAGGAAACGGTTAATTGCTTCATACAGCGTGTCGGGTTTGCGGGCCACGGCGATCTGATCGGTCGCGGGGTGGCGGGGGTGAACATGCGTAGTGTGACTGCGAGTAGCGGGCCGCGACCGGCCTTTGGCCGAGAGACATCGGGACGGGGTGGCATCGGCGGACAAACAACGTCCCAGTCCGGCTTGCCCCTGAGTCGGGCGGCGGGGCGGCCATTCGTTCTGCAGCGAACACGGACGCTTTTTGCTCGGCTGGTCGCCAAGCGACTGATCGACATCATCGTGAGTGTCGTGGCGCTGGTCCTGTTGTCGCCCCTGCTGCTCTGCATCGCGGCGACGATCCGCCTTGGCGACGGCGGCAGCATCCTGTTTCGCCAGCAACGCGAGGGGCTGAACGGCCAGCTTTTCTGGCTTCTGAAATTCCGGACATGGCGGGAAGATGGTTGTGACGCCACCGGCATCAGCCAGCCGTCGGACGGTGATCCGCGGCTGACGCCGATCGGACGCTTCCTCAGGCGCACCAGCCTCGACGAGTTGCCGCAGCTCCTCAACGTGCTTCGCGGCGAGATGTCTCTCGTCGGGCCGCGGCCGCATGTGCCGGGCATGCGTGCCGGCGGGACGAGCTACCGGCAGTTGGTCCCGTATTACGCGCAGCGGCTGCAGATGAAGCCGGGCCTCACCGGATGGGCGCAGGTCAATGGCTTGCGCGGGCCGACGGGCGACCCTTGGCTGGCGCGCGGGCGCATCGACTAGGACCTTGCCTACATCGAGAATTTCTCGCTGCGGCTCGACTTGAAGATCCTGACGAAGACGGTGTTCGGCGGGTTCCTGATGCGTCCGGAACGGATGAGGACGGGGAGGGCGCGCCAATGATCGTCCC
This sequence comes from Aminobacter sp. J44, assembly GCF_007829415.1. NCBI lineage: Bacteria > Pseudomonadati > Pseudomonadota > Alphaproteobacteria > Hyphomicrobiales > Phyllobacteriaceae > Aminobacter > Aminobacter sp. J44. The sequence continues at coordinate 1,853 of NZ_VLJG01000043.1, forward strand.
GGTGATCCTTTCCGGTGGTGCCGGTTCGCGGCTGTGGCCGGTCTCGCGCCGCAACTTCCCAAAGCCCTTCATCACATTGCCGCAGGGTGACACGCTGATCCGACGGACCTATCGCCGGGCTGTAACGCTGGCAGACAACGGCTGCATCGTGACGGTCACGCATCGGGATCTCGCACATCTCAGCGTCGGGGAGTACGAGGCGGCGGATTGTGCGGCTACCCACAATACCCTGCTTCTCGAGGCCGAGGGGCGTGAGACGGCGGCAGCCGTCGCACTCGCTGCGCTGCATGTTGCGAAGGTCCATGGCGACGATGCCGTCTTGGTGGTCTTGCCTGCGGACCAGCTCGTAACGGACGAGGAAGCGCTGCGACAGGCTGTGCAGGAGGCGGCGCGGCTTGCTGCAGCAGGGCGCATCGTCACCTTCGGCATCCGGCCAACGCGGCCGGAGACCGGCTTTGGTTATGTGATGGTTGCCGATGACGGCAAGGTGAGCTTCTCGGAAAAGCCTGACATCGCGTCGGCGCGAACGCTGATTGAAACCGGGCGTGCGTACTGGAACTCTGGCATGTTCTGCTTTGCGGCCGCGACCATGATTCGCGAGCTGGAGCGCTGGTGCCCCGAGGTTTTGGCGGGCGCGCGGGAAGCCCTCGCCTCGGCGAGATCAACGACCGCGCCGGGTGGCCTGAGGATCGATCTCGCCAAGGCGCCGTTCGCCGCCACGCCCGCGATCGCGATTGACTATGCGGTGATGGAAAAGACCGACCGTCTGGCGCTGGTGCCATGTGACTGCGGCTGGTCCGATGTCGGATCCTGGACCGCCATGTCAGATCTGGTGGAGCCTGACGGCTGGGGCAATCGGCTGGTCGGCACCATCGCGCAGGAAGGGGCCCGCAACTGCTTCGTCCAGGGCAGCGACCGCGTCGTCGGGCTGGTCGGGGTCGAGGACCTGGTGGTCGTCGACACGCCGGACGCGCTGCTCGTCGCCCATCGCGATCGGGCACAGGATGTGCGCTCCGTGTTTGCACGATTGAAAGGCGAAGGCCACGCGGCCGCCGAGCTGCATCGCCGGGTGGTCCGCCCGTGGGGTACGTACACCGTGCTCGAGGAGGGACCGCACTACAAGATCAAGCGGATCGACGTGAAACCGGGGGCTGCGCTCAGCCTGCAGGCGCACCGCCACCGTTCCGAACACTGGGTGGTTGTGTCCGGCGTTGCACGAGTCATTAACGGTGACCGCGAGATTTGCCTGACGCCACGTCAGTCTACGTATATCTACAGCGGAAACCGTCATCGTCTCGCCAATCCGGGACCGGTTCCACTGGTTCTGATCGAAGTCCAGCTGGGGGACTATCTGGGGGAAGACGACATCGTCCGGTTCGACGATGCGTACGGGCGGGTGTGACGTGCGGGTCGGGGGACATCGTAGCAACGGGCAGTTTTCCCTGGGAGAGAAAGAGTAATGCGTATCTCAATCTTGGGATCGGGCTATGTCGGGCTGGTGAGTGGCGCCTGCTTTGCCGATTTCGGTCATTTCGTCACCTGCGTAGATCTCGACGAGGCAAAGATCGAGCGCCTGAAGAACGGCGAGATTCCCATCTACGAGCCAGGCCTCGACGCGCTCGTCGCCCAAAATTCCGAAGCCGGGCGGCTGAAGTTTTCGACCGACGTGGCCTCGGCAGTCGCCGACGCCGAAGTCGTCTTCATCGCCGTCGGCACGCCGTCCCGCCGCGGCGATGGCCACGCCGATTTGGCATACGTGGCAAGTGCCGCTGAAATGATCGGCCGCGCGATGAAGGGCTTTACCGTCGTCGTCACCAAGTCGACCGTTCCGGTCGGAACCGGCGACGAGGTCGAGCGCATCATTCGCAAGGTCAACCCGGCTGCCGATTTTGCAGTGGTCTCCAACCCCGAGTTCCTGCGCGAGGGTGCTGCGATCGAGGATTTCAAGCGGCCTGACCGCATCATCGTCGGCATCGAGGACGAACGCGCGCGCCAGGTGATGGAGAGCGTATATCGTCCGCTCTACCTCAACCAAGGCCCGGTCATGTTCACCGGCCGGCGCACCGCCGAGCTCATCAAGTACGCGGCGAACGCGTTCCTGGCGATGAAGATCACCTTCATCAACGAGATTGCCGACCTCTGCGAAAAGGTTGGCGCGGATGTGCAGGCGGTGGCGCGTGGCATCGGCCTCGACAAGCGCATCGGCTCGAAATTCCTGCATGCCGGCCCGGGCTATGGCGGCAGCTGTTTTCCAAAGGACACGCTGGCGCTGCTCAAGACCGGGCAGGACTATGACGTTCCGCTCCGCCTCGTGGAGGCGACCGTATCGGTCAACGACAACCGCAAGCGCGCCATGGGTCGCAAGGTGATCGCGGCCTGCGGCGGCAATGTCCGGGACCGCACCATCGGTATCCTTGGCCTCACCTTCAAGCCGAACACCGACGACATGCGCGATGCGCCGTCGCTCGCGATCATCCAGACGCTGCTCGACCATGGCGCGCGGGTGCGCGCCTACGACCCTGAGGGCATGGAGGCTGCGAAGACGATGATCGAGGGCGTCGAGTTTGGCCGGGACGCTTACGACGTCGCGGCTGGTGCCGACTGCCTGGTGATCGTCACCGAGTGGAATCAGTTCCGCTCGCTCGATCTGGCGCGGATCGCCTCGACCATGAACACGCCGCGGCTGGTCGACCTGCGCAACATCTACCGGCCGGATGAGGCGCTCCGCGCAGGCCTGCACTACACCAGCGTCGGCCGCCGCCACGACGATATCGCCGTACCGCACAGGGAAGCTGCCGAATGAAGTTTCTCGTCACAGGATCGGCTGGTTTCATCGGGTTTCACCTGACCCGCCGGCTCCTGGGCGAGAGGCACGAGGTGCTCGGCTTCGACGGGATGACGCCGTACTACGACGTCTCACTCAAGCAGGCGCGCAATGCGATCCTGTGCGAAAGCCAGAACTACCGCTTCGTCGAGGCGATGCTGGAGGACAAGGCAGCACTCGACGAGGCGTACGAAAGCTTCCAGCCTGAGGTGGTGGTGCATCTCGCCGCGCAGGCGGGTGTGCGCTACGGGCTGGAGCATCCGGACCTCTATATCTCTGCAAACGTCGTCGGTACGTTCAACCTGCTCGAGGCCGCGCGCGCGCATCAGCCTCGGCATCTGCTCATTGCCTCTACGTCTTCGGTCTATGGCGGCAATGAAGAGGTTCCGTTTGCCGAGGCCGAGCGAACCGACTTTCCGGTCTCGCTCTACGCCGCCACCAAGAAGGCGTGCGAGGCGATGAGCCATTCCTACGCTCATCTGTGGAAGATCCCGACGACCTGCTTCCGCTTCTTCACCGTCTACGGGTCGTGGGGCCGGCCCGACATGGCGCTCTACAAGTTCGTCGATCTCATCGAGCGCGGCGAACCGATCGAGATCTACGGCATGGGCCGCATGCGCCGCGCCGCGACATTTGTCGGCGATCTCGTCGAGGGAATTTTGCGGCTTGCCGACGCCGTGCCGGAGGAGGGCAAGCCGGTTGCAGTGCCGAATGGCCGCGATTCCCTCTCGACAGTTGCGCCCTGGCGCGCGGTGAACATCGGTGGAGGCGAGCCGGTACCGCTGCTCGAATTCGTCGAGACCATCGAGCGCCACCTCGGCAAAGATGCACAGAAGATCATGCTGCCGATGCAGAAGGGTGACGTGGTCGAGACCTATGCTGACCCGGCGCTGCTTCAGGCGCTGACGGGTTACGTTCCGAAGACAACGATCGACGAAACGGTGCGCGAGTTCGTCGAGTGGTTCAGGGAGTACAGGCGCACCTAGACTGACAGCATACGCATGCTCGGGGATCGTGCGGACGGGGGAGTTCGTGTCTAGGACTGCGTTGATAACCGGAGTGACTGGTCAGGACGGGGCGTTGCTCGCCCGCCTCCTGCTCGACAAGGGCTATGTGGTGCACGGTCTGCGCCGCCGCGCCTCAACCCGAAACACCAGTCGCATCGAGGCGCTGCTCGCCGCCTATGAAGCCGAAGACCGCTTCGTCCTCCACTATGGCGATATGACGGATGCGACGAACCTCATCCGCATCGTCACCGAATGCCGCCCGGACGAGATCTACAATCTCGCTGCGCAGAGCCACGTCCACGTCTCCTTCGACACGCCGGAGTATACGGCCAATGCGGATGCGCTGGGTGCGCTGAGACTGTTGGAGGCAATCCGGATTCTCGGTCTCGAAAAGAAATGCCGGTTCTACCAGGCATCGACCTCAGAGCTTTATGGCGATGCCACTGAAATCCCGCAGCGCGAGACGACGCCGTTTCGCCCGCGCTCTCCTTACGCGGCCGCAAAACTCTACGCCTACTGGACGGTAGTGAACTATCGCGAGGCCTATGGCCTGCACGCATCGAACGGCATCCTGTTCAATCACGAAAGCCCGCTGCGCGAGGAAACCTTCGTCTCGCGCAAGATCACGCTGGCGGCTGCGGCAATCAGCAAGGGCAGGCAGGAGCGGCTGCAGCTAGGAAATCTCGATGCGCGACGCGACTGGGGACACGCGCGCGACTACGTCCAGGGCATGTGGCTGATGCTGCAGCAGGACGATCCGGGCGACTACGTGCTCGCAACCGGTGTTGCGGCGACGGTGCGGGAATTCGCGACGCTTGCCTTCGCCGAGGCCGGCATCGATCTCGAATGGTGGGGCGAGGGGCTCAACGAGAAGGCCTATGACCGGGCCTCCGGTGCCTGCCGCATCGCGGTTGATCCGCGCTGCTTCAGGCCGACGGAGGTCGACATCGTCGTCGGCGATGCCAGCAAGGCAAGACAGCAACTTGGCTGGGAGCACCGGACCGGCCTGCACGATCTCATCCGTGAGATGGTGCAGGCTGACATCGCTCTGGTGGGCGGCGCGCCAGCCGCGCGGTGGAGCTGAGCGATGCATACGCTGGGCAGACGTATCTGGGTGGCTGGTCATCGCGGAATGGTCGGCAGTGCGATCGTCCGGCGGCTGGCGACGGAGGATTGCGAGATCCTGTCCGTCGGCCGCGAACAGCTCGACCTCCGCCGTCAGCGCGAGGTGGAGGGTTTTATCGCTGGCGCGCGGCCGGACATTATCGTCGTCGCAGCCGGAACTGTCGGCGGCATAGCCGCGAATGCCAGCCGCCCCGCCGACTTCATCAACGACAATCTGCTGATCGCCACGAATATCATCACAGCCGCACATGCGGCTGCGGTTCCGCGGCTGCTTTATCTCTCTTCGAGCTGCGGCTACCCCAAGTTTGCCGAACAGCCGATCCGGGAAGAGGCTCTTCTTTCCGGCTCGCTCGAGCCGACCAACGAGGCATACGCGATCGCTAAGATCGCTGGCGTACAACTTGCCCAAGCCTATCGGCACCAGCATGGCCGCGACTATTTCGCCGCAACTCCGACCAACCTTTACGGACCTGGCGACTGCTTTCACCCGGAGCGCAGCCATGTGCTCGGCGCCCTGATCGCCAAGGCGCATGAAGCGCGAATATCTGGTGCACCCGAACTGGTACTTTGGGGCAGTGGCACGCCGCTGCGCGAGTTCATGTATGTCGATCACTGCGCCGACGCGCTCGTCCACCTGCTAAAGCACAATCGCGAGCATGCGGTGGTCAATGTCGGCACCGGCGAGGAGGTATCGATCCTCGAACTGGCGCGGATGGTCTGCGACATCGTCGGATATTGCGGCAGGATCACCAATGATCTCGCCCGGCCAGACGGTACTCCGCGCAAGCTGCTGGACTGCAGCCGTTTGCGCGGGATGGGGTGGAAACCCCGCATCGGCCTCCGCGACGGCATCGCTGCGACCTATCGCTGGTATCTGCAGCATCACGCCGGGGAGGAGGCTGCATGAAGCTTCTTGTCCTTGCCCTCAACTACGCGCCCGAGCCGGTGGGTGCCGGCCGCTATACTTCCGACATGGCGCGCTGGCTCGCCAAGGCTGGCCACGAGGTCACGGTCGTTTGCGCGCAGCCATACTATCCGCAGTGGCGCATCGCCCCCGGCTTCCGGCAGCGCTATTCGGCGTCGATCGAAGACGGCGTGCGTGTGATCCGTTGCCCGCTCTACGTGCCGAAGAATCCGAGCGGCAGCCGCCGCATGGTCCATTATGTCAGCTTTGCCCTCAGCGTGGTGGCTCCGACGCTGTTTATGGCATTGCGGATGCGGCCGGACATTGTCTTCACCACCGCGCCATCGTTGATCGCGGCGCCTGTGGCGCGCCTTGCCGCGCTGATCTCCGGCGCGCGAAGCTGGCTGCACGTGCATGACCTCGAGGTCGATGCCGCCTTTGCCACCGGCCTGCTGCATGGCTCGGGCCTCCTTGCGCGGGTGGCAAAGCGGTTCGAGAAACTGGTTATCGGCTCGTYCGACCGGGTCAGCTCGGTCTCACGGCCGATGTGCCAGCGTACCTGCGCGATCGGTGCTCCGCCTGAACGGCTGGTCGAGTTTCCGAACGGCATCGACATTGAAGCGGTGAGGCCATTGGCACGACCGTCTTTCTACCGTGATCGATGGAAGATCGGGACGCCGCACGTCGCGCTCTATTCCGGCAACATCGCCAAGAAGCAGGGGCTGGAGATCGTGCTGCAGGCCGCGCGGCGGCTGCGGCATCGGACTGACCTCACCTTCGTCATCTGCGGCAACGGGCCGAGCAGGGCTGCGCTGGAGCGGCTGGCGGCGGATATGCCGAACCTCGTATTTCGTGACCTGCAGCCAGAGGCTGAGCTTGGCGAACTGCTCGGCCTAGCGAGGATCCACCTGTTGCCTCAACTGGCCGCCGCCGCCGACCTCGTCCTGCCGTCGAAGCTCGGCAACATGCTGGCGTCTGGCAGGCCGATTGTCGCGACAGTTGCGCCGGGCACCGGCATCGCGCTGGAGATCGAAGGCTGCGGCCTTGCCACCCCACCGGGCGACGCCACCGCGCTGGCCGATGCTCTCGAGCGGCTCATCGATGATCCCACCCTTCATGCCCGCATGTCGGTCGCCGCGCGAAGGCGTGCCGAGCAAAACTGGTCGCGCGAACAGATCCTGTCGCGACAGCTTGCCGAGTTCGATAAGCTTTTGGGGCAGGGCGCGGCGAAGGAAGCGCCGGTCCCGGCGGCAGCGGAGTGAGCCATGAACGCGCGCGCCGAAGTAGCGGAAATCGCCACTGCTCCCCGCGCGCGAAACGTGGAAACTCGGCTCAACCTCGCCGCCAACTATCTCAACTTCATCGTCGCCGCCCTCGCGGGGCTGATCATCAATCCACTGTTGCTGGGAGCTCTCGGCACCAGCGGCTTCGGCATATGGAAGGCGTCTCAGCGGATCGTCGAGCTCGTCCTTTCCTGTGACGGCGGCCCGCCGCAGGCGCTGAAATGGCTGGTCGCGAACTGCCGTGGCGATGGTGCCGAGAAACGGCGGCTCGTGGGCGCCGCGCTGCGGGTCTGGTTGCATTGGCTCCCGCCGGTGGTTGTACTGTCGGCGGTCCTTGCCTGGTTGCTTCCGCCCATCATCGAAGATGGGGATGCCGGCGGCGCAGAGCTTACTGCGCTCTGCCTCATCCTTTGTGCAAGTTCCATTCTCGTAGGGATCGCTGCCCTCCCGGCGGCGGCTCTCGTCGGCGAGAACAAGTCCTGGCTAGCAGTCAGTGTGACGACCGCATCGGTCATCCTCTCCAGCACAGCCGTCATTGCCGCCGCACAGGCCGGGCTCAGCCTGATCGGCATGGCAGGTGCAGCCCTCGCCGTGACCTTGCTTCAGCTCGTTGCCACGATCCTTGCTGCCCGCTGGCGCCTGCCGTGGTGGGGCGTTGCGCAATCAATCAGCACCGAAGCGCGCCATGTTGCGAGGCTCGGAGCCGCGACGCTGGTCTGGTCATACGTCCAGAAGCTGCTGCTATCGAGCGAACTGCTTCTCGTCAGCGTGCTGGTCGGTGCAGGGGCGGTCAGCCAGTACGTCTTCACCGGCTTTGCGGCGCAGTTCGTTCCTCAGCTCATATTGCTGACCACCAGTGCCTTCATGCCACGACTCGGGCGGGCGCTTGCGCGCGGTGAGGGCGCAGAAGCGGCGCGTCTGATCCGGGCGACCGGGGAGATAAACTTCGCGATAGTTGCCTTGTCCGGTGCGGCGATCCTCGCATTCAATGATGCTTTTGTCGGGCGATGGGCCGGAGAGGCGCAGTATTTGGGCAGCCTCGTGAACGCGCTGATCGTCGCCTCCGCGATCCAAATCGCACATCTGCGCTGGCATGCGCAGCTTCAGGATGCGGCTCTCGCCATGCGCGCCAGAAGCCGCCTCGCGCTTGTGGGCTCATGTGCCGGAATCGCGATGGCAACCATCGTCTGGTGGCTGAGCGGCAGCATCGCCGGAATGTTCGCGGGGCTCATCGCGGGACGGCTGTTCCTCTCGCTTCGGATCTCCCGGCTGTCGCGTCGTTCCATCGACGCTTCCGCTTGGATCATGATCGGCAACAAGGCGAAGTTGACAGCTGTCACCCTCGTTGCGGGACTTGTAGCCGGAGAATTTCTGCATGCCGCCCCGTATTACCTTGCGCTCGGAGCGGTTGTTGTTCCCGTACTTGCCGCCTTCAGCTGGTGGTTCATCTTGTCAGCCGATACGCGGGTTCTGGTCAGCGAGTTGTTCCCTTTTGCAAGGAGCGGCGGCTGATGGTTGCGTTCCGCCATATCTCGCCAGCGGTGGCGACGGTGTTCTTGTCCGTCATTGTGGGCCTCGTCGTTGCATTCTTCCTCGTCGCCGACGGCGAGGATACGGGTATCTCCGCTTCATGCCTCGCGATCTTCTACCTTCTGCTCCTTTCTGCCGTCTGGCGGCCGTTAGACATCGCGCCGCATGTGCCGAGCTTCGTGACGATCGAGCTGCTGTTCCTCATTTTTTGCTTCTTCGTCTACTACCTGTCGTACCAGCAGGCGTTGCTCGGCCTTGTCGATGCCGGCGCAAGCCGTTTCGTCCCGAAAACCTTTCCGGAGGAAGCGAGCCGCGCGATCCTGCTTTCGACGGCAGGTATCGTCGCGTTCTCGTTCGGATTCAGGTGGAAGCGGGCATATCTCGTCGGTCCTCCTCCTGTCGCCGACAACCGCAACATCGCCTTGCTGCCGCAGCTCGTCCTCGTCGGGCTCGTTGGGCTGATGTCGGTCTACCTTCTCGCCGGCTGGCGCGCTGAAGGCGAGGGCAGGTACACTGGCACGAGCTTCGGCGGTGTGCTGGCCGAGGGTGCTTCGTTGCTCGTCACCATGCTGTCGATGATGGCGCTGGCGCTCGTCGTTGCGCGACTGGCGCGGCGGGAGCGGCCGGGGTTCGCCGAATGGTGCTCGGCGCTGCTTGCCATCGTCTGGGGCGTGCGATTGCTCAGCTTGGGCGACCGTAACGCAGCGCTGCTGTTGCTGATCGTGCTGGGCGGCGGGCTCGCCACCTTTCGCTTCCGAATCGGTCGCCTGACGATCCTCGCAGCCCTGCTGCTGTCGCTGCATGTCTATGATCGGGTTGAGACGCTGCGCGGGGAGGACGAGTGGGGATTGGCGGACCTTGCCACTGTCAGCGACCACTCTGGCGAAACGAGCTTCAACATCAGCGCCATCACCGTTCGAGCCGCGCTGGCGACCGTGCCGGCGGAGGAGGGTTTTGCACTGGGACTCTATAAGCTCTATGGCTTTGCGGGCGTGGTGCCATTCGTGCGTGGGCTGGCGGTAGCCGGGCATGACCTGATTCTGACCAGTGCTGACTACCTGACGCGGGTGATGCTGCCGGCCAATGCAGGCTGGAATGTCGGCACGAGCCTGATTGCCGACATCTATGTCGACTTCGGCGTTTTCGGCGTGCCGATGGTGATGTTCCTGCTTGGCCGCACCGCTGGCTGGGCGCAGAACCGCGTCATCGCCGATCCGTTCTCGACGAGGAAGATCGTCACCTATCTCCTGACTCTGGCGCTGTTTGCCGAGCTGCCACGTTACGCGGCCGACTTCCCGGTGCGGATCCTCGTGTGGAGCTGCGCGCTCATGCTGCTCGCTCGCTGGATGGCGCCACAGCCGATCCCGCACCCGGCGTATCAAACCGTCGGATCTGGCTGATGCGCATCTGCTTCATCATCCCCGGCTTCGGCGATGGCGGGGCGCAGAAGCAGTGTATTCTGCTCCTCAACGAGCTGCAGACGCGGGCTGGTCTAGACCTGCACCTCATCCGTTTCCACCCGGACGAAGTCCATGACGGGTTGCTTCGAACCGAGCGTCTGGCCGTCCATACGATCCCGGCCCGCTCCAACTGGAACCCGGCCAACATCTTTCGCGCATGGCGCCTCGTCAGGCGTCTCCGGCCGCACATTCTTGTTTCGTGGCTGCCAGCTTGCGACATCTACGCCTTCGCGATCCGCAAGCTCTTGCCGCATATCCGCTGGGTGATGACGGAGCGCGATTCGTTCTATCCGCCCGACCTGCGCTTTTTGCTGCGGCGCTTTGCAGGACGGCACGCAGACCTCATCGTCAGCAATTCGCGCGCCGGGGATGCGTTGTGGCAGCGCTGGGCGCCGCAGGTGCCGCGACATCTAGTCGGCAACATCGTCCCTAAGGTCCTGCTCGCGGCGCGTGGGCAGCCGAAGCGGTTCGATGTGATCCACGTCGGTCGTCTGGAGCCGCAGAAGAACGTACTCGTGGTCGCGCAGGCTTTCGCCCTGCTGGCGCGGCGGCGTCCGGAATTGCGCTTTGCTTTCGTAGGGAAGGGGAGCCTGCAGACTGAAGTGGCGAAGATAATTCAGGAGGGAGGAGTTGCCGACAGGTTCGAACTGGCCGGCTTCCGGCGCGATGTGCAGTCCTTCATCCGGGAAAGCCGGGTCGTTGTGACGATGAGCAACCACGAGGGGACTCCGAACGTGATGCTGGAAGCTGTTGCGGAGAATAGGCCGGTGCTGGCTTCGGCCATTCCAGAACACATTGATGTCCTTGGGCCGGACTATCCGCATCTCATCCGCGAGCGGCATGATCCGGAGTTAGTCGCGACGGGCATCGAGGCGATTCTGGGCGATCCGGAGGCGACGGATCATCTCGAGTCGGCGCGAGAGAGACTTACTGGCATGGCAGCCCAACAAATCGGGGACGCTTATTTCGCGATCTTCTCCGGACTTCTCCGAGTAACCGCATGATCCTCGTGATCGGCCCTCTGCCACCACCGGTGAACGGCGCCTCCTCGATGACGCTCGATGTCCTGCGCCTGCTCGAGAACGAGGGGCTGCAGGTCCGCGCCTTCACGACATCGCCCTCCGCCCATGGCGGGGTGGCCGGCTATCATCTGTCGCGCATCTGTCGCTACCTTCGCGCCTGCTGGAACGTCGCGATCTCCCCCAAGCCGCTCACCGTGTACCTGTCGCTCGCGGGCGGCTGGGGGCAGATCTACGACCTCCTGGTGGCGATCGTCGCCCGGTTGCGCGGGCTGACGATCCATTTCCACCACCACAACTTCACCTATTCCGACTGGCGGTTCCGTCTGTTTGCAATGATCGTCGCAGTCGCCGGAGAACGGCAGGTGCACCATGTGCTCTGCGAGCGGATGGGCGCGCTTCTGGCAGAGCGTTATCCGAGAATCCGCAATGTCAGGGTCGTCTCTAACGAGGCCTTCTGGCCGCCTCCCAGTCCTGTCGAGCTCCGGGATCGGCCGCTGCGTCGGATCGGCTTCATCGCCAACATCACCCGCAACAAAGGAATCTTTGGTTTTCTCGACATCGTCGCGGCGCTCCGCGCGCGCGGCTCGAACGTCGAAGCGCTGATCGCCGGCCCGGTCACCGAATGCAGCATCGAGCCGGAGTTGCGAAGGCGCGCCGAGGAACTCAGTGACGTGCGCATTCAAGGCCCGGTCTACGGTGCCGACCGGGACCGCTTTTTCGACGAAATCGACATGCTGGTATTTCCCACCGCATATCCGAATGAGGCGGAGCCGCTGGTCATCCTTGAGGCGCAGCGACGCGGTATTCCAGTTGCTGCCAGCAACCGCGGCTGCATCGCCGCTATAATCGATCCAGCCGACGGCATGCTGCTTGGCCGCGACGGCGGTGAATATGGCGAGCTGGTCGAGACGATCATCAGGCTTTCGCAGGATGTCGGGCAGATGCAGGCGCGGCGGCGGTCGGTGATGCTTGCTGTCGAGGCGAGGGCGACCCGCAACGCGCCCGCGCGGGAGGCATTTCTGCGCAGCATACGGGAGGAGGTTTAGGAGGCGGCGGAAACCGCCGCCTCCCCGGGGCGTGTCAGCCTTACCAGCCCTTGGCGTGGATGAAGCCTGCGATGGCGGACGCCATCAGGTCGGTCGCCGCCTCCGACAGGCGCAGGTTGCCACTTTCCGGATCCTCGAACATCACCTGGACCGGAACGCCGTTCGCGTCGAGTTCGAGATGATCGCGCCAGTCGAGCAGGTTCTGCGGGAAACGCACAGCAAGCGCATCGCGGGTCGCATCCGCGATGTCGAGTTCCGTCTCGCCTGCATCGACCAGCGCCGGAATCACCACGAAGCGGCGATGGCCGAGTTCGGCCACCGCTGCCCCGAGCGCGTCGCACCAGTCCTCCACCTCCGGCACCGATTGCGCCTCGGCAGCCGCCTGCCAGATGACGGTCGTCCGAGGGCGCAGATGGGCGTTGGCCGAGGCCCGAATCCTCTCGCCGATGTTCGCCGCGGTCGAGCCGTCCTCCGCCGTCGAGATCGTCGTGCGGCGGGCCACAGTTGCGATTGCTGCTGCAGCCGATGCTCCCGCGAGGACGGCGTCGCCCTCGCAGCGGATCAGGTTGCGGACGAGGCCATAAAACGTCTCCGCGCCGCCTTCGCCATAGACGGTGAGGCGGTGGATCTCGCCGCCCCAGCTTTCGCCGGCAAGGTTGCTCCCGAGCCGCATCACAGCGAGCCCCACCAGCACGCCGCTGTTGTGCGAGACGGTTACCCCGTCGTTGAGCTGCGCGAAGAAGGCTTCCTGCGCAAACCCCACCCGCACCACGATTGGCGCTCCCGGCTCGAGTTCGCCGAGGTTGAGCGACGCCTGGAGGTGTGTGGCTGCCCGCGACTCGACATGCAGTTCGCCGCCCGCCTGACAGACGATCTGGATCTCGTCGCCGGGATCCGCTGTCATCAGGTGGCCGCACGACCACAGCACCTGTCGAGTGGCGGTCGAGGCGGGCGCTTCAGCTACGATCTCGACCGTCAGCCCGCCGTCGCCCATGCCCTTCAGCGGCAGGCAGGGGCGGACGCTGACATTGCTTACGCGCGTTGACCCCGTGGGACCGCGGAAGGCGTAGAAGTGGGACGTGCCTGCGCGTGCCGAAAAAGTGTCGACATAGCTTCCGGGGCTGCGGGTGCCGCCGGCGGGGCCGGCAGCGGTTGCGGAGGTTCCGCCAATGCGGAAATTGCAGGTCGCGTCGCTGACAGTATAGGTCGCGCGGTAGGCACGGTGCTCGCTGGTTGCGAGCGGCTGGGTGATGCCGGCCCCGCCACCGCCAAGTCCGCTGCTGCCGTCCGACGTCAGCTGGGCCGCGGCTCCGACGCTTCCTGCAGAGGACGAACCGTTGAGCACCGGCGTCCAGCCTGCAAGGCCGGCTGCCGAGAACTCGCCGTTGGCGATCAGCTCGGGCGCTTTCGGTACGACGTAGGGGCCGAAAAGCACGCTGCCGCCTCCTTCGACGCCGCCAGCCGCAGCCAGAAAATCCGCCTGATCGGTTAAGGTCTTCCCACCGAAGCGGAAGCGATTCTCGCGAAAACGGCATCGAGAATCGCCCGCCGCGCCCACCAGGGCGTGCCGAGCGGCCGCGCGCCGCGGCCGGGCGAGATGCTGCCAAGATGCAGCCCCGTCGCGCCCATCAGCACAGCCCCACGATATAGGCGGCGGTGGAGGCTTCGAGCACCTTGCGCACCCGCAGCGGCAGGATCGTACCAGTCGGAACATCCTTGAAGATGAGGGCGGTGCCGTCGCTCATTTCAACGGCGAGGTCACCGCCGTCGCCGACATAGAGCGCACGGGTGATCGCCGGCAGGTKGTCGTCATCGGCCGGCGTGACGGTGAAGCCGGTGGCCGCCGGCGATTCGAGACCCGGAGAAAGCCTTGCGTAACTGTCCTGCATCCTGAGCTCCTTTCTGTTTGCTCGACGCCGGAACTGTAGGTTTGGGAGAGAGGAGGGGGATAAGTCGGTGGCGCTGCCTTGAGGTATCCCGTGCAGCTTCCGCCAAGTCGCGATTCGCCCCCGTCAAAGCAATTCCGCAACGCTTTGATCCACCTCAATTCTTCGTGTGCCGTCAAATTTTACCTAGCGGAAGATGCCGACCGGCTGACCTGCCGGAGAAGGTTTCGGGCGACAATCGCCCCCGCACGAGAGGAGAGAATTCTGATGCAAGAGATGACTTCGAGCCCGCGCGAGCGGCTGATCCTGCCGTTCATGGCGCCGTTCTATCACTGCTTCGCGCAGCCGGTCGGCTGGGCGATCTTCCGCGTGATCATTGGCGGGCTCCTGATGGTGGAAGGCTGGCCGAAGATCACCGCGCCGTTTGCGCAGGTGGGTTTTGTGGAGAACGTGCTGGGCTGGCCGGCGGGCTGGTTCTTCTCGCCGCTTCTGGCGGTGATGCAGTTCGTGGGTGGCGCGATGATCGTGCTCGGGCTCCTGACCCGCCCGATCGCGCTCGCCAATGCGGTGATGCTCGCCATCACCATCTGGTTCCACGTCACGCGCCCTTATGGCGACGCCTTCCTGACGCCTGAAGGCATCGAGTTCCTGAAGGCCAACACGGAGTACCTGACCGCGCAGGGCCAGGCACGTCTGCTGGCTGACGGTGGCCACGCCTTCCTGCACCAGGTGCAGAGCAAGGCCGAGTTCAACTCGACCTTCTGGGCCACGGGCGCTGCGCTGATCGCAGCCTTCGGCGGCGGCAAGATTTCGCTCGACCGGCTGATCGGCCGCGAATTTTGATCATGCGCCTCGGCGGCGAAGGTGAAGCCCTGCCGGCAAGGTGCCGGCGGGCTTTTCCGGTTTGTTCGCGAGGAGGAAGTTGTACCGGTGAGGCTGCAACTCGCGGCACGTGCCGGATTGTGCTGACTGAGCTTCGCGACCGGTTGCGGAGCGTGGTAGAGCCGAGATGACCGTGCATAGTCGGCACATCGTGAGTGTAGGAATTGCCCGGGGTGAGAATTGTGTCCCCGAAGCTGGAGAGGCAAGATGCGGAAGGTTTTGTTCCTGACCCCTGCGGTCGCTTTTTTGTTAGGTTTGGGCGCAGCCGCCGCTGTCGCGAACGAGATTGATGACGGCCGGGCCCTTGTTGAGGCCAACTGTGCCCGTTGCCATTCGATCGAACGCTCGGGCGACAGCCCACATCCCGATGCACCGCCCTTCCGCCAGCTCCACGAGCGTTATCCGCTTACGGCGTTGGAAGAGGCATTTGCCGAAGGTATTTCGACCGGCCATCCTGACATGCCGCAGTTCGTCGCCACGCCCGAACAGATCACAGAAATCCTTGCCTACATTCAGAGCCTGAGTAACTGAGCCGGGCACGGCATCCTCCGAAGCTTCACACGGCGCTCGATTCGGGAACATCACCGGAATACCGAGCGCCGCGAAACGTCCGCGGAACCGCGGGCATGCCCTGCTGATTCCGGTCTTGTAGCGGTCACGGCAATGGGAGGTGAGGCTCTCCCTCATCTCCGTAACCTGCGGTGAGGGCACGAGCCCTGCTTCTGCGTCCGCGAACGGCCGGTGTAGAATCTATGCGTGGATAGAGAGGCTGGAATGGTGGGCGATGAGAGACTCGAACTCCCGACATCCTCGGTGTAAACGAGGCGCTCTACCAACTGAGCTAATCGCCCTCAGGCGCGGACCTTTAAGGGCTCACGTCCTGTTCTGCAAGCGAAATTTAGCCGTGAACGCGCGTTGCGAAATGCTTCGTCGGGACGCGGAGAAGACGGTGTGAAAAAGAACTCGCGGAAAGTTGAAAATGCGGCGAGGCGCGCTTGACACAGGTCAGCGAACCGCCTAATTCAGCGCCCACAACGACACGCGGCGGCGCCATGCCGAAGCAACGTTGAATGCGCGGGTGTAGCTCAGTCGGTTAGAGTGCCGGCCTGTCACGCCGGAGGTCGCGGGTTCGAGCCCCGTCACTCGCGCCATTTTCTCTCCTTATCCAATCCATCTTCTCCTCATTTCGCCGCTTCCGTTATTCGTTTAAAATCCGAATGTTGGGGTTGTGGGGAAAGCGATCAACTGCGCTTGACACCGGAGCGCGAACCGCATAATTCAGCGCCAACAACGACGCGCCGCGGCGCACTGCCAAAGCGAACGTTGAATGCGCGGGTGTAGCTCAGTCGGTTAGAGTGCCGGCCTGTCACGCCGGAGGTCGCGGGTTCGAGCCCCGTCACTCGCGCCATTAAAATCAGGCGTTTAGCCTGACTGCCTCCCATAAGTTTCAACTTTTTCCTCCAACGAGTTTCAACTTTCTGATCTCGTTCTGTTCGGATTCCAGCTTCTTGCGCCCGATTCTGCGAGCTTCTTCTGCAGATCGAACGGCCGCAGTGCTGACCGGCATGTATGTCTTCTGCAGCGTTTTGTTCTGATCGATGCTGTTCCCCATCTTCGCGGCAATGTGCTCAACAGGTGCGCCGCCCGCGTTTGCCTCAACTGCACCTGTCCGTCGCATGTCCATCAGGCGACGCGTTTCATCCTTGCCGAACACAATCGTGCGAATCGTCCGAAAGTCAGTGGCAAGGGTGTTCTTTTCGTAGGGCACACCAATCCGCGGCCTGCCGCCTTTTTCGGTCGGCACGTGCCCCTTCGTCCTGAACATCGGCGCTGAGTCGTGTAGCTCGTAGTCCAGTTGGTTGAGATAGGTCTCGACCAGGCGGCGAGTCCGGCGTGAGAGTATCCCGTACGCGGCTTCGTTCGTCTTGCCGCGCCTAATAGCGAATCCCCAATCGTTGCCAATCAGAACGGCGTGGTCCGGAGTGAGGGTTCGAACGTCGATTGGCGAAAACGAGGTATCCCATGCAACTGCAATGATGCAGGCGAGGCCATGGTATCCCTCCCGCCATGCCGTCTTGACTAGCCGCACCGCTTCGCCCTCGGTCGAGGTTTCTGTTCGACCGGGAACGGCCGTCTTCCGGATTGCGAGCGACGGATCTTGCCCTGCGGGGCAAAGCTTCATCGCTGCCATGACGTTGTAGAGCGCGCGCCAGATCTTCATGGCGCGACCGGCTTCACCAATACCCTTCTTCTGGACAAGCCGAGCATACCAGCCGTCAAGCATCTCTAACGTGATGATGGATGGCGAGAGGTCGCCGAAGATTGGCTCGATATACGTCCAGCCGCCACGGTCGGCGACCTGGTCGAGCAAGAATTCGGCTGTGTCCTCGATTTCCTGCCGAGTGGCGGAGAGGCGCTCGGTGCATGCACCAATCGTATTTGGAAGCATTCCCAGGAGGCGCGGTGCCAGTTCTTGCAGTCGCGGAAGCGGAGTCTGAAGATGGCGAGCGCGGGCGATCATACGGTCTTCAATATGCATGTGTAGTATCCCCCACCATCGGCCAAAGTTCTTCAGGGACATAACGGGAGGATGATGTCCCGAGAGGTGGTGTAGCTTATGCGATCGCCGTGCCTTCCGGACTGTGCCGGATCAGCTTGCCGCAGCGGGCAGGCTGATGAGCGGATCATCGCTCATTGCGGCGATTGTCTCAAGAGACAGGTATCTGGATCGCTGGACCGCCCACTCATCATTTTGCTCGAGCAGCAACGCACCGACGAGGCGCACGATGGCATTGTCGTTTGGAAAGATGCCGACGACCTCGGTTCGCCGCTTGATTTCT
>NZ_VLJG01000044.1:0-18983 GCF_007829415.1 Aminobacter sp. J44
CCCGGAACGATCGGAATCTCGTCGCCCGGGAACTCGTAGGACGACAGCAGCTCGCGGATCTCGAGCTCGACGAGCTCGAGCAGCTCCGGATCGTCGACCTGGTCGACCTTGTTCAGGAACACGACGATCGCCGGAACGCCAACCTGACGGGCGAGCAGGATGTGCTCGCGGGTCTGCGGCATCGGGCCGTCAGCAGCCGACACGACCAGGATCGCGCCGTCCATCTGCGCAGCACCGGTGATCATGTTCTTCACGTAGTCGGCGTGACCCGGGCAGTCGACGTGAGCGTAGTGGCGCGCCTCGGTCTCGTACTCGACGTGAGCCGTCGAGATGGTGATGCCGCGTGCCTTCTCTTCCGGCGCTGCGTCGATCTGGTCGTAAGCCTTGTACTCACCGAAGTACTTGGTGATCGCAGCCGTCGTCGACGTCTTGCCGTGGTCAACGTGACCAATCGTACCGATGTTCACATGCGGCTTCGTGCGCTCAAATTTACCTTTGGCCATGTGACTTCTCCATTCCTTGTTGCCTGTACAGGCAGTCGTTTCGGCTTATTGCGTCCGACGAGCGGTTACGCGTACTTCTTCTGGATTTCCTGTGCGACGGCGTTCGGAACCGGCTCGTAGTGGTCGAACAGCATCGTGTACTGTGCACGACCCTGAGACATCGAGCGCAGCGTGTCGACGTACTTGAACATGTTCGCGAGCGGCACCATGGCGTTAATGACCACGGCGATACCACGCGATTCCTGCCCCTGGATCTGACCGCGGCGACCGTTGATGTCACCGATGATCGAACCAACGTACTCTTCCGGCGTCACGACCTCGACCTTCATGATCGGCTCGAGGAGCTGAGCACCAGCCTTCTGCGCACCCTCACGGAATGCAGCACGAGCTGCGATTTCGAAGGCCAGAACCGAGGAGTCGACGTCGTGGTAAGCACCATCGATCAGGGTCGCCTTCACTCCGAGCATCGGGAAGCCAGCGATCGGACCAGACGAGAGAACGCTCTCGATACCCTTCTGGACGCCCGGGATGTATTCCTTCGGAACGGAACCACCGACGATCTTGGACTCGAAGACGAAATCCTCACCATCCGGGTTCGGCTCGAAGACGATCTTGACGCGAGCGAACTGACCCGAACCACCCGACTGCTTCTTGTGGGTGTAGTCGACTTCGGCAACGCGGGTGATCGTCTCACGGTACGCAACCTGCGGAGCGCCGACATTCGCCTCGACCTTGAACTCGCGACGCATACGGTCGACGATGATGTCGAGGTGAAGTTCGCCCATGCCAGCGATGATCGTCTGGCCGCTCTCCTCGTCGGTCTTGACGCGGAAGGACGGATCCTCGGCTGCGAGACGGTTGAGCGCGAGGCCCATCTTCTCCTGGTCGCCCTTGGTCTTCGGCTCGATCGCAATCTGAATCACCGGCTCCGGGAATTCCATGCGCTCGAGGATGACCGGCTTCAGCGGGTCGCAGAGGGTGTCACCAGTGGTGGTCTCCTTGAGACCAGCCAGAGCGACGATGTCGCCGGCGTATGCCTCTTCGATGTCCTCACGCGAGTTCGAGTGCATCTGCAGCATGCGGCCGATGCGCTCGCGCTTGCCCTTGACCGTGTTCTCGAGCGAGACGCCCTTGGTGAGCTTGCCCGAGTAGATACGGCAGAAGGTCAGCGAGCCGACGAACGGGTCGTTCATGATCTTGAACGCCAGCATCGACAGCGGCTCGTCATCCGACGAAACGCGGGTGGTCTCGACCTCAGTCTTCGGGTCGATACCCTTGATGGCCGGGATGTCGTGCGGAGCTGGCAGGAAGTCGCAGACGGCGTCGAGAAGCGGCTGAACGCCCTTGTTCTTGAACGCGGTACCGCAAAGGACCGGGTGGAACTTGACTTCGATCGTGCCCTTACGGATCAGCGCGCGCAGCTCGTCATTCGACGGAAGCTCGCCTTCCAGGTAACGCTCGAGAGCAGCCTCGTCGACCTCAACAGCAGTCTCGATCAGCTTCTCGCGGTATTCCTCGGCCTTATCCTTCAGATCGGCCGGGATCTCGACGACGTCCCACTGGGCGCCGAGCGATTCGTCGCGCCAGATCAGAGCATTCATCTCGATGAGATCGACGACGCCAACGAAGTCGCTCTCAGCGCCGATCGGCAGCTGAATTGCGAGCGGCACGGCACCAAGACGCGACTTGATCATGTCGAGGCAGCGGTAGAAGTCCGCGCCGATCTTGTCCATCTTGTTGCAGAAGATCATGCGCGGGACATGATACTTCTCAGCCTGACGCCACACGGTTTCCGTCTGCGGCTCAACGCCTGCATTCGAATCGAGAAGAGCAACGGCACCGTCAAGCACGCGAAGCGAGCGCTCGACCTCAATGGTGAAGTCGACGTGACCGGGCGTGTCGATGATGTTGAACCGGCGCTTCTTGCCATCACGGCCCGTCCAGAAGGTGGTCGTGGCAGCAGAAGTGATCGTGATGCCGCGCTCCTGCTCCTGCTCCATCCAGTCCATGGTAGAGGCGCCGTCGTGCGTCTCACCCATCTTGTGGTTCTTGCCGGTGTAGTAAAGGATACGCTCAGTCGTGGTCGTCTTGCCGGCATCAATGTGAGCCATGATGCCGAAGTTACGATAGTCTTCGAGCTTAAATTCGCGGGCCATATGGGTGCCTCGTTCTCGTTCGCCGGATTACCAGCGGTAGTGCGCGAAGGCGCGGTTGGCCTCAGCCATCTTGTGCGTGTCTTCACGCTTCTTGACAGCGGTGCCGCGGTTGTTGGCAGCGTCCAGCAGCTCGCCGCACAGACGCTCGACCATGGTGGTCTCGTTGCGCTTGCGGGCGGCAGCAATCAGCCAGCGGATCGCCAGAGCCTGACGACGGTCAGAACGAACCTCGACCGGAACCTGGTAGGTCGCACCACCTACGCGGCGGGAGCGGACTTCCACGTGCGGCGCAACGTTGTCGAGCGCCTGGTGGAAGAGAGCCAGCGGCTCCTGCTTCGCCTTCGCCTGAACCTGATCCAGGGCACCGTAGACGATCGACTCAGCGACCGACTTCTTGCCGTGGAGCATGATGGCGTTCATGAACTTGGTTACGACGAGATCACCGAACTTCGGATCCGGGTTGATTTCGCGCTTTTCTGCACTGTGGCGTCGGGACATGTTCTCTGTCTCTCAATCGTCGGCCTGGCTGTAACGGTTACGCCCGAGCCGGTAATCCCTTACTTCGGACGCTTCGCGCCGTACTTGGAGCGGCGCTGCTTGCGGTTCTTCACCCCCTGCGTGTCGAGCACACCGCGGATGATGTGGTAGCGAACGCCCGGAAGATCCTTCACGCGACCGCCGCGGATCATGACGACGGAGTGCTCCTGGAGGTTATGACCCTCACCCGGGATATAACCAATCACCTCGAAACCATTCACGAGGCGAATCTTTGCAACCTTCCGCAGCGCCGAGTTCGGCTTCTTCGGCGTCGTGGTGTAGACGCGCGTGCAAACGCCACGCTTCTGCGGGTTGGCCTGCATGGCCGGGACCTTGTTGCGCTTTACCGGCGCTTGGCGCGGCTTGCGGATCAGCTGGTTGACGGTAGGCATCAAACCTTCCTTCTTATCTCGAACCTGTGTCTCACGCCCCTTGCAGAGCCGTTTGAGCGCCCGTTCCATACAGGAATTCGGGCCAAAAACCACCCTGGTGGTCCCGCCCGAACAAACGCAGAGGAAGCGTGGACGCTTCGTGCAAGCCGGCAATGTAAAAGTCGCTCGTAAAACGAACCCTGTTTGAGGCGAACTTCAGAGCGCGGCGCTCCGAAAGAACAAGCCTCACATCGGCTCAGACGTTGCGGCTTCTACTCGCAACGCATCCTATCGTCAACCCCAAGAGCCCAACAATTGCGCGATCCCGGGGCCGAAGTCATTGTCAGCACCAGGTGCTGCAACAAAATTACCAAATGAGCAGCGGGAAGGTCATAATAGACATCGTTGCCCAATTGCACTGGTCAGACGTCGCATGGGAAACATGTAAATCTGCCGCAGCCACCTTCATTTAGGGAATCACGACATGAATGACAATGAGGAACGACGCGTCACAATTATCGTCGGGCGCGTCTGGCGCAACAAGGGCGGTGATTCCGAGGGGGTTCACGTGCTGCTCCTGGCGCCTGATGACGACTCAGCCGTGCGACTCGCGCTCGAGGCGCTCGCACGCGAAGGCTATGCAGAAGCCGAGCTCGACCAGATCGGTGAGATGGAAGGCGCGCCTGACGAAGAGCCGCATTTCTCGGCTTGGCAGGGTGCGCTTGAGGGCGAAGTCTCCGTCATCACCTTTGACGAAGAGCGCTAAATGCGAAAAGGCCGCCTGACCCAGGGGCCACTGGGCAGGCGGCTAATGCGTTTGCGATCCCGTTAAGAAACCACAACCGTCGGGCTAGCCGGCCACGCGCGCAGCGCAAATGTCCTCCCAGCCCGAGTGAACATATAGCGTGTAATCGCTAAAATACCTACTCCCAAATGGGAGTCGGGTTTTCACTTCCCAATCCGCCCACCGTGGTGGTGAATCCGGCAAGCCGCGCAATGAGTTCACCTTGGCGGTGAGTCCCGGTTTTCTGGAATATCGCCTTCACCCGCTGCCGCACAGTGCCTTCGGTAACGCCTAGCATCGTTGAGGCCTCAGCGATCGAATAGCCATTGAGCAGCAAGCCACAGAGCCTGCACTCGCCCGCAGACAACCCGTAGGCGGCACGCAGGCTCGCATCGTCGAGCGCCACGGCCCCACCCGCTAGTCGCTTCATCACGACCAGGGCAAGCGGCACTGGTGGCACCAGCAGACTCGCCTCGCTCGCGTGCGGATTCGGTGCCGCCGTCACGACCGCGCTGATCACATGCTGGCCGATAATGAAGGTCTCGGTCTCTTCCGGAATGACTCCGTTGAGCACCCGCTGGATCATGTCATCGAGCCGCTTCTGCGGCTGACATCCGCGGACGCCAAGGCGGTTCTCGGCGCAGGTGAGGACGCTGCCTTCCGCGAACGCCTTGGTTGCGCGGACATTGGCTTCTCGCACGCAGCGATCACGCGTAACCAGCATCGCGGCGCCGTCGATATGCTCGATCAGGTGGCCTAGCCGCGACCTGCCCTCCAGCCGCTCGCCCAGGATATGCGCTGCCTGTACAGCTTCGCGGAAGGCTGTGCGCGTGCCTTCAAGGATCGCGGCCGCCGGCGCATCGTAGCCGAAGGCAGATGCGACCTCGTAGTTCCACGCAATGAAGATGGTCTTGCGCGGGTCCAGGTCGATGCGGACCCCTGCCCCCGCCTGGAGGTGCGGCTGGCGCGAGAGCCAGTCACAATAGAATTCCGTGTCGCTGAACGTTCTTGAAGGATAGTCGCGCTCGGTCACGCCGACCTTGCCCGACGGCAGATTCCCCCAATAGTCGAACCACGGATTGCGCTCGACGTAGTAGGAGACGTACGAGTCGAGATATTCCGGCTCTACGCCGGTGGTGAAGATCGCAGATACCGACGGTCGCGTCAGGTCGTAATTGACGATACTCGCGGCAGACCCCGGCAGGATCTTTGCCATTAAACGGGTGACATCCTCCCAACCGGCGCGGCCCCACCCGACTTCGCGAATTATGCCATGAATTTCAGCTATTGATCGCCGAACAAAATCGTCGCTCTGAATGACCCTCTCCCCCCAATTCACTCCGCAGCGGGCACCGCGCAGTTCCCCCCATTCCCGAATAACGTTCCGATAATCATAAGACAACACAAGATTTTGCCGCCGGCGCTAAAGCAGACCCGGCAGGTGCCCACTTGCCACTCCCCGGACAGAGAAAAAGGGCCGCCGGATCGCTCCGGCGGCCCCTTTCGAGATTGTTGCGACGATTATTCCGCAGCGCTGGTCATGTCGGTCAGCATCGGAGCAGCCGTCTCCGCACCGGTCGACTTGCGGCGCTCGTCGAGAATGAGCTCGTCGCGCTGCATAGCGATGCGGCGGATCTGGTTCATCCGGCCACCCGTACCAGCAGGGATCAGGCGACCGACGATCACGTTCTCCTTCAGGCCCTGCAGCGTGTCGACCTTGCCGGCAACTGCAGCCTCGGTGAGGACGCGGGTCGTCTCCTGGAACGACGCAGCCGAGATGAACGACGGCGTTTGCAGCGATGCCTTGGTGATACCAAGCAGCACCGGCTGACCAACGGCCGGACGCTTGCCTTCCTCGATCAGACGATCGTTGATCTCGTCCAGCTCGATCACGTCGACATGGTCGCCCGGGATGTAGGTCGAGTCGCCCTGCTCCGTGATCTCCACCTTCTGCAGCATCTGGCGGACAATCACTTCGATGTGCTTGTCGTTAATCACCACGCCCTGCAGACGATAGACTTCCTGGATTTCGTTCACGAGGTAGGAAGCCAGAGCTTCCACGCCCTTGATCGCCAGGATGTCGTGCGGTGCCGGGTTGCCGTCGAGGATGTAGTCGCCCTTCTCGATGGTGTCGCCTTCCTGGAGATGGAACGGCTTGCCCTTCGGGATCAGGTATTCGACAGGCTCCAGCTGCTCGTCATGCGGCTCGATGACGATGCGGCGCTTGTTCTTGTAGTCGCGGCCGAAACGGACGGTACCATCGATCTCTGCGATGATGGCGTGGTCCTTCGGACGGCGAGCCTCGAACAGTTCCGCAACTCGCGGCAGACCACCGGTGATGTCCTTCGTCTTCGCGCTTTCCATCGGGATACGCGCAAGAACGTCACCCGGCTGCACGGTAGCACCCGGCTCGACCGACAGGATCGCCTCGACCGAGAGCATGTAGCGTGCGTCGCCGCCCTTGGACAGCTTCTGCGCCTTGCCCTTCTCGTCGGTGACGACGATTGCCGGCTTGAGGTCGGAACCACGCGGGGTCGAACGCCAGTCGATGACCTCGCGCTTGGTGATACCGGTTGCCTCGTCGGCCGTTTCCTGCACCGAGATACCGTCGACCAGGTCCTCGAAGGTGACGCGGCCGCCAACTTCGGTGAGCACCGGACGGGTGTACGGATCCCACTCGGCGATACGCTGGCCGCGGCGGACCTTGTCGCCCTCGTCGATGTAGAGGCGCGAACCGTAGGTGACGCGGTGAACCGCACGCTCCTTGCCGCCCTCGTCGATGATGCAGACGGCCATGTTGCGGCCCATCACCACCAGGTGGCCTTCCGAATTGCGGACCACGTTGCGGTTGCGGATCGTCACGGTGCCTTCATACGACGCCTCGAGGAACGAGGTGTCGACGACCTGCGCGGTACCACCCATGTGGAAGGTGCGCATCGTCAGCTGCGTGCCCGGCTCACCGATCGACTGCGCCGCGATGACACCGACAGCCTCGCCGAGGTTGACCGGAGTACCGCGAGCAAGGTCACGGCCATAGCAGACGGCGCAGACGCCGGTGCGAACCTCACAGGTGAGGGCCGAGCGGATGCGGAGCGACTGAATACCAGCCTTCTCGATCGCGTCGACGTCACGCTCCTCGATGAGCGTGCCAGCCTTGACGATGACTTCGCCCGAAACCGGGTGCAGGACGTCGTCGAGAGCCGTACGGCCGAGAACGCGCGAGCCGAGGGTCGCAACGACCTGACCGGCATCGACGATCGGCTGCATGGTGAGGCCCTTGTCGGTGCCGCAGTCCTTCTCGTTGACGATGCAGTCCTGAGCCACGTCGACCAGACGGCGGGTCAGGTAACCCGAGTTCGCCGTCTTCAGAGCGGTATCAGCAAGGCCCTTACGAGCGCCGTGGGTCGAGTTGAAGTACTCGAGCACGGTGAGGCCTTCCTTGAAGTTCGAGATGATCGGCGTCTCGATGATCTCGCCCGACGGCTTCGCCATCAGGCCGCGCATGCCGGCCAGCTGACGCATCTGCGTCGGCGAACCACGCGCACCCGAGTGCGACATCATGTAGATCGAGTTCATCGGCTTCTGGCGACCAGACTCCTGATCGAACTCGACCGCCTTGATGCGGGCCATCATTTCCTCGGCGACCTTCTCCGAGCACTTCGCCCAGGCATCGACCACCTTGTTGTACTTCTCGCCCTGAGTGATCAGACCGTCGTTGTACTGCTGCTCGTATTCCTTCACGAGAGCTTCGGTCTCGCTGACGAGCTTCAGCTTCGTGTCCGGAATGACCATGTCGTCCTTGCCGAACGAGATGCCGGCGCGGCAGGCATGAGCAAAGCCGAGAGCCATGATGCGGTCACAGAAGATGACCGTCTCCTTCTGGCCGCAGTGACGATAGACCGTGTCGATCATCTTGGAGATGTTCTTCTTGGTCATCTCCTGGTTGGCGATGTCGAACGGAATGCTCGGGTGCTTCGGCAGCAGCTCGCCGATGATCATACGGCCCGGGGTCGTCTCGTAGATCTTCGAAACAACGTTGCCGTCGGCATCGACGCCCTTGTAGCGGCCCTTGATCTTGGCGTGCAGCGTGACAGCCTTGGTCTCAAGCGCATGATGCAGCTCGCCCATGTCGGCGAACGCCATGCCCTCACCCGGCTCGTTCTGGTTCATGATCGAGAGGTAGTAGAGACCAAGCACCATGTCCTGCGACGGCACGATGATCGGTGCACCGGAGGCCGGGTGCAGGATGTTGTTGGTCGACATCATCAGCACGCGGGCTTCCAGCTGCGCCTCGAGCGACAGCGGGACGTGGACAGCCATCTGGTCGCCGTCGAAGTCGGCGTTGAACGCCGTACAGACGAGCGGGTGCAGCTGGATGGCCTTGCCTTCGATCAGGGTCGGCTCAAACGCCTGGATACCCAGACGGTGCAGAGTCGGAGCGCGGTTCAGCAGAACCGGATGCTCGCGGATCACCTCGTCCAGAATATCCCAGACTTCCGGCTTCTCCTTCTCGACCAGCTTCTTCGCCTGCTTGACGGTCGACGAATAGCCCTTGGCGTCAAGGCGCGCATAGATGAACGGCTTGAAGAGCTCGAGAGCCATCTTCTTCGGCAGGCCGCACTGGTGCAGCTTGAGTTCCGGACCGGTCACGATGACCGAACGGCCCGAGTAGTCGACGCGCTTGCCGAGCAGGTTCTGACGGAAGCGGCCCTGCTTGCCCTTGAGCATGTCGGACAGCGACTTCAGCGGACGCTTGTTGGCGCCGGTGATGACGCGGCCGCGGCGGCCGTTGTCGAACAGCGCATCAACAGCTTCCTGCAGCATGCGCTTTTCGTTGCGGATGATGATGCCCGGCGCGCGCAGCTCGATCAGCCGCTTCAGACGGTTGTTACGGTTGATGACGCGGCGGTACAGGTCGTTCAAGTCCGACGTCGCGAAACGGCCGCCGTCGAGCGGAACGAGCGGGCGCAGATCCGGCGGGATGACCGGAATGATGCGCATGATCATCCACTCCGGACGGTTGCCGGACTCGAGGAAGTTTTCGACGACCTTGAGGCGCTTCAGGTACTTCTTCTGCTTGAGCTCGGACGTGGTGGTCGCGAGCTCGGTGCGCAGTTCGCCTGCGATCTTCTCAAGTTCCATCGCAGCGAGCAGCTCGTGGATCGCCTCGGCACCGATCATGGCGGTGAAGGAATCCTCGCCGTACTCGTCGACGGCCATCATGTATTCTTCTTCCGAGAGGAGCTGGTGCTCCTTCAGCGGGGTCAGGCCCGGCTCGGTGACAATGTAGTTCTCGAAGTAGAGAACGCGCTCAATGTCCTTGAGCGTCATGTCAAGCAGGGTGCCGATGCGCGACGGCAGCGACTTCAGGAACCAGATGTGGGCGACAGGCGCAGCCAGCTCGATGTGCCCCATGCGCTCGCGACGCACGCGCGAGAGGGTGACCTCAACGCCGCACTTCTCACAGATAACGCCCTTGTACTTCATGCGCTTGTACTTGCCGCAAAGGCATTCGTAGTCCTTGATCGGACCAAAGATACGCGCGCAGAAAAGACCGTCACGCTCTGGCTTGAACGTACGGTAATTGATCGTCTCCGGCTTCTTGATCTCGCCGAAGGACCAGGACTGAATCTTCTCGGGGCTGGCGAGCGAGATCCGGATGGAATCGAACGTCTGCGCCGGAGCCTGAGGGTTGAAGAGATTCATGACCTCTTGGTTCATGCCGTTCTCCTTATCGGGGCTTCGCCCCTCAACTGATTAAGCAGCAACGGCAAGGGCCGCATCGTCGCCGCTTCATGTCTGCGGCGCCGCGGGGCCTTAGCCCCGCAGCGCGAATTGTGACGCCTTATTCGGCAGCGTCTGGGAGACGGTTCTGAGCCGGGTCGTACAGAGAGTTCTGCAGCTCGACGTTGAGGCCCAGAGAACGCATTTCCTTGACGAGAACGTTGAAGCTCTCCGGAATGCCAGCCTCGAAAGTGTCGTCGCCGCGAACAATCGCCTCGTAGACCTTCGTACGACCTGCCACGTCGTCCGATTTGACCGTCAGCATTTCCTGCAGCGTGTAGGCTGCACCGTATGCCTCAAGTGCCCACACCTCCATTTCACCGAAGCGCTGGCCACCGAACTGGGCCTTACCGCCAAGAGGCTGCTGGGTAACCAGCGAGTAAGGACCGATCGAACGCGCGTGGATCTTGTCGTCCACGAGGTGGTGCAGCTTCAGCATGTAGATGTAGCCGACGGTGACCCTGCGGTCGAACGGCTCGCCGGTACGTCCATCATAGAGCGTCGACTGGCCACTGGTCGCGAGACCGGCCTGCGTCAGCATCTGGTTGATGTCCGCCTCGTTGGCGCCGTCGAACACCGGCGTCGCGATCGAGACACCGCGCTTCATCTGGTCTGCAAGACGAACGATCGAGTCGTCATCATAGTTCCGGACCGGCTCGTTGCGGTCGTTCTCCGGGATGACGCTGTAGATCGTCTCACGCAGCGGATCGATTTCACCGCCCGTCTTGTAGGCTTCGAGAAGCTGCCCGATCTTCTTGCCCATGCCGGCGCAAGCCCAACCGAGATGCGTCTCCAGAATCTGGCCGACGTTCATGCGCGAAGGCACGCCCAGCGGGTTCAGCACGATGTCCACGTTCGTACCGTCTTCGAGGAACGGCATGTCCTCGACCGGAACGATGCGCGACACGACACCCTTGTTGCCGTGACGGCCGGCCATCTTGTCGCCCGGCTGCATCTTGCGCTTCACAGCCACGAAGACCTTGACCATCTTCATGACGCCCGGAGGCATCTCGTCGCCACGCTGGACTTTCTCGACCTTGTCCATGAAGCGCTGCTCGAGCGCCTTCTTGGAGTCGTCGTACTGTCCACGCAGGGCCTCGAGCTCGCTCTGGAGCTTCTCGTCCTCGACGGCGAACTGCCACCACTGCGAACGCGGGTAATCGACGAGGGCCTCGCGGGTCAGGACAGTGCCCTTCTTGAAGCCCTTCGGCCCCGCAATCGCTTCTTTGCCGGTCAGCATGTCTGCGAGGCGCGCGTAGACGTTGCGATCCAGGATCGCCTGCTCGTCGTCACGGTCCTTGGCGAGACGCTCGATCTCCTCGCGCTCGATCGCCATGGCGCGTTCGTCCTTCTCCACGCCGTGGCGGTTGAAGACGCGAMCTTCCACAACAGTACCGTAAGCCCCGGGCGGCATGCGCATGGAGGTGTCACGGACGTCCGAAGCCTTTTCACCGAAGATGGCACGCAGAAGCTTCTCTTCCGGCGTCATCGGGCTCTCGCCCTTCGGGGTGATCTTGCCGACGAGAATGTCGCCCGGCTGGACCTCGGCACCGATGTAGCAGATGCCGGCTTCGTCGAGGTTCTTCAGCGCTTCTTCCGAAACGTTCGGAATGTCGCGCGTGATTTCCTCAGGCCCGAGCTTGGTGTCGCGGGCCATGACTTCGTACTCCTCGATGTGGATCGAGGTGAAGACGTCATCGGCAACGATGCGCTCGGACAGGAGGATCGAGTCCTCGTAGTTGTAGCCGTTCCACGGCATGAACGCGACGAGCACGTTGCGGCCGAGAGCGAGGTCACCGAGGTCGGTCGACGGACCGTCAGCGATGATGTCGCCCTTGTTGATGATGTCACCGACGCGGACCAGAGGACGCTGGTTGATGCAGGTCGACTGGTTCGAACGTTGGAACTTCATCAGGCGGTAGATGTCGACGCCCGACTTGCCCGGATCGAGGTCTTCCGTCGCGCGGATAACGATACGGGTCGCGTCGACCTGGTCAACGATACCGCCGCGGCGGGCCGCGATCGCAGCACCTGAGTCACGAGCAACGACCGGCTCCATGCCGGTGCCGACGAACGGAGCCTCGGCGCGCACCAGCGGCACGGCCTGACGCTGCATGTTCGAGCCCATCAGAGCGCGGTTCGCGTCGTCGTTCTCGAGGAACGGGATGAGCGCGGCAGCAACCGACACCATCTGCTTCGGCGACACGTCCATGAGGTCGACGTTCTCGCGCGGCGTCATCATGACTTCGCCGGCGTGACGGCAGATCACGAACTCTTCGACGAAACGGCCTTCCTCATCGAGCTCAGCGTTGGCCTGCGCAACGTAGTGCTTGGCCTCTTCCATAGCCGAAAGGTAGACCACCTCGTTGGTGATCTTGCTGTCGACGACCTTGCGGTACGGCGCTTCGATGAAGCCGTACTTGTTGACGCGTGCGAAGGTCGCAAGGCTGTTGATCAGACCGATGTTCGGGCCTTCCGGCGTCTCAATCGGGCAGATTCGGCCGTAGTGCGTCGGATGCACGTCGCGGACTTCGAAGCCGGCGCGCTCACGGGTCAGACCGCCAGGTCCGAGTGCCGAGAGACGACGCTTGTGCGTGATCTCGGACAGCGGGTTGGTCTGGTCCATGAACTGCGACAGCTGCGAGGAACCGAAGAACTCGCGCACGGCGGCTGCCGCCGGCTTCGCGTTGATCAGGTCCTGCGGCATGACCGTGTCGATCTCGATCGAGGACATACGCTCCTTGATCGCGCGCTCCATGCGGAGCAGGCCGACGCGGTACTGGTTCTCCATCAGCTCGCCTACCGAGCGGACGCGGCGGTTGCCGAGGTTGTCGATGTCGTCAATCTCGCCCTTGCCGTCGCGCAGCTCGACCAGGGTCTTGACCACGGCGAGGATGTCGTCCTTGCGCAGGACGCGGACGGTGTCCGGGCAATCCAGCTCAAGACGCATGTTCATCTTCACGCGGCCGACGGCCGAAAGGTCGTAGCGCTCAGCGTCGAAGAACAGCGAGTTGAACATCGCCTCGGCGGTCTCGAGGGTTGGCGGCTCGCCCGGGCGCATGACGCGGTAGATGTCGAACAGAGCATCCTGACGGCTCTGGTTCTTGTCGATCGCGAGCGTGTTGCGGATGTAGCCGCCGACATTGACGTGGTCGATGTCGAGGATCTTGATCTCTTCCTGACCGGCGTCGAGCAGGACCTTCAGCGACTTCTCGTCGATCTCGTCACCGGCTTCGAGATAGATCTCGCCGGTGGCGTAGTTGACGACGTCCTCGGCGAGGTACGAGCCGAACAGGTCGTCCTCGGTCGCCTTGATCGCTTTGAGGCCCTTCTCGGCCAGCTGCTTGGCCTGGCGCGCGGTGATCTTGCGGCCAGCCTCAACCACGATCTCGCCGGTATCGGCGTCGATCAGGTCGTTGACGACCTTCATGCCGCGGAAGCGGTCCGGGCTGTACGGGATGCGCCAGTGATCGCCGTCCTTCAGGTAGGTCAGCGTCTGGTAGAACGTGGAGAGGATTTCCTCCGCGTCCATGCCGAGCGCCATGAGAAGGCTGGTCACCGGGATCTTACGACGGCGGTCGATACGGGCGTGGACGATGTCCTTCGAGTCGAACTCGATGTCGAGCCACGAACCGCGGTACGGGATGACGCGCGCGGCAAACAGCAGCTTGCCAGACGAGTGCGTCTTGCCCTTGTCGTGGTCGAAGAACACGCCCGGCGAGCGGTGCATCTGCGAAACGATGACGCGCTCGGTACCGTTGATGATGAAGGTGCCGTTGTCCGTCATGAGCGGCATGTCGCCCATGTAGACGTCCTGCTCCTTGATGTCCTTGATGGACTTGGCGCCGGTGTCTTCATCGATGTCGAAGACGATGAGGCGCAGCGTAACCTTCAGAGGAGCGGCAAAGGTAAGATCACGCTGACGGCATTCATCGACGTCGAACTTCGGTGCCTCGAACTCGTACTTGACGAATTCGAGCATCGACGCGCCCGAGAAGTCGGAGATCGGGAATACGGACTTGAAAACCGCCTGAAGTCCCTCGTCAGGACGACCGCCTTCCGGCTCGTCGACCATGAGGAACTGGTCATAAGATGCCTTCTGAACCTCGATCAGGTTCGGCATCTCCGCAACTTCGGGGATTTTCCCGAAGTATTTGCGTACACGCCTGCGACCATTGAACGTGTGGGTCTGGGCCATCGTCGCTCCTTGCTGCCTTACGGCTTAGTAATGGCTTACGCCGCCGCACCTGCTGACCGCGAACATGCGCGGTCTAATCAAAACGGGTAAAAACCCGTTTCCTGAAGGCCGTTTTCCGGCCCACAGGAAAGAGGTTTTCCTTACACAACACGCAGGGCCGGCCGGATATCCGGCCAGCCCCACGGTCTGAATTACTTCAGCTCGACCTTGGCGCCAGCTGCTTCCAGCACGCCCTTGATCTTCTCGGCCTCGTCCTTGGCGACGCCTTCCTTGACCGGCTTCGGAGCGCCTTCGACCAGGTCCTTGGCTTCCTTGAGGCCCAGGCCGGTGATCGCGCGGACTTCCTTGATCACGTTGATCTTCTGAGCGCCGGCGTCAGCGAGGATGACGTCGAACTCGGTCTTCTCCTCAGCAGCCTCAGCCGGAGCAGCAGCGCCAGCAACGGCAGCAACAGCAACCGGAGCAGCAGCCGAAACGCCCCACTTCTCTTCGAGCATCTTCGAGAGCTCAGCAGCCTCGAGGACGGTCAGGGCCGACAGGTCTTCAACGATCTTGGCGAGATCAGCCATTTTAGTTTTCCTTCAAAAAGTTCGAACAGGTGTTGTTGTGTTGTAAGAAACAGCCTTACGCTGCCTCGTCCTTCCGCGAGTACGCGCCGAAAACGCGGGCAAGATTTCCTGCCGGTGCGTTGACGACTGCTGCGATCCGGGTTGCCGGCGTCTGAATCATGCCGACAAGCTTTGCCCTGAGCTCGTCCAGCGACGGCATGGTGGCGAGAGCCTTCACACCATCGGCATTGAGCACGGTCGAGCCCATTGCGCCGCCGAGAATGACGAGCTTGTCATTCGTCTTGGCGAATTCGGCTGCGACCTTCGGAGCAGCGACCGGATCGTCCGCATAGGCGATGAGGGTCTGTCCCTTGAACAGATCCTTCATGCCTTCGGATTCGGTACCCTGAAGAGCGATAACGGCGAGGCGGTTCTTCGCGACTTTGACGGTGCCGCCCGCAGCGCGCATTTTCGAGCGAAGCTCGTTCATGTTCGCGACGGTCAGACCGGCATAGTGGGCCACGACGACCGAACCCGTGCTCTTGAACACGTCGTTCAGGGCCGTGACGAATTCGCGCTTTTCCGCTCTATCCACTGCCTATCTCCAGTTGATGATCTCCCTGCAGGGCGATCATCGGGTTGCCTTTTGTCGCCAGGGACGTCTTCCTTGCGGGAACACGCCCGAGCGACGCTCGAGGGTTCCTGTCCCCTTTCTCCCACCGGCAAGCCGGCGAATGGACAAAAGGCCAACACGGTTCGAACTTCATGCGGGGCACTCACCCCGAAATCCGCTCTTACCCGTCTCATGCAGACCCAGATGGATTAAGGCCCGGCGAACCAGACCGCCTGCAATCTCGGACAGGAATGACACCGGAAAACCGGTGCCGTATCCGGTCCCCGCGAACGGGAACCGGAATTCTTTACACGTAGCTTAGGCTACGGTGAGGCTCGACAGGTCGACCTTGAGGCCCGGACCCATCGTCGACGAAAGGGCGACGCGCTTGACGTAGTTGCCCTTGGCACCCGTCGGCTTCGCCTTGATCACTGCGTCAGCGAAAGCACGGACGTTCTCTTCCAGCGCTTTGGTGTCGAAGGAGACCTTGCCAACGCCAGCGTGGACGATACCGGCCTTCTCGACGCGGAACTCGACGGCGCCACCCTTGGAAGCCTTGACCGCCCCAGCGACATCCGGGGTCACGGTGCCGACCTTCGGGTTCGGCATCATGCCACGCGGGCCGAGGACCTTACCGAGACGGCCGACGAGCGGCATCATGTCCGGGGTCGCAATGCAGCGATCGAAGTTGATCTCGCCCTTCTGGACGATCTCGACCAGGTCTTCTGCACCGACGATGTCGGCGCCAGCAGCCTTAGCCTCTTCAGCCTTGTCGCCACGAGCGAACACGGCGACTCGAACGTTGCGGCCGGTGCCGTTCGGCAGATTGACGACGCCACGAACCATCTGGTCGGCATGACGCGGGTCAACGCCGAGGTTCATCGCGACCTCAACGGTCTCGTCGAACTTGGCCGATGCACGGTCCTTCAGAAGCTGGATGGCTTCGGAAAGATCGTACAGCTTGTCGAAATCCAAACCTTCGCGCGCCTTCGAAACGCGCTTTGCAATCTTCTTCGCCATCGTATCAGCCCACCACTTCCAGGCCCATCGAGCGAGCGGAACCTTCCACCATGCGCATGGCGGCTTCCACGTCGTTCGCGTTCAGGTCCTTCATCTTCGCTTCGGCAATCTCACGGATCTTATCGCGCGAGATCGAGCCTGCGGACACCTTGCCCGGAGTCTTCGAGCCGGACTTCAGGTTGGCGTGCTTCTTCAGGAAGTACGTCACCGGCGGCGTCTTCATGACGAAGGTGAACGACTTGTCCTGGTAGTAGGTAATCACGACCGGAGTCGGCTGACCCTTCTCAACATCCTGGGTCGCGGCGTTGAACGCCTTGCAGAACTCCATGATGTTGATGCCACGCTGACCAAGCGCCGGACCAATCGGGGGCGACGGCGTAGCCGAACCCGCTGGCACCTGAAGCTTGAGCTGGCCTGCAATCTTCTTAGCCATTTCTCATCTGCCTTTGACTTGTGCCGACCATCCCCAGATGCCCGGCGGTTGCAGTTGGTGGTGCGGAAGAAAATGGCCGGCTAAAGCCACCCGACCTCCCACCATACTCAGAGATGACCGGAGCCACCTCACCTCCCCGTCATGCGGGGAGGATTCTTCGTCAGACCTTTTCGACCTGACCGAATTCGAGATCAACCGGAACAGCACGGCCAAAGATCGACACCTCGACCTTAAGGCGCGAACGCTCCTCGTCGACTTCCTGAACGAAGCCACTGAACGACGCGAACGGACCGTCGGAAACACGAACCGTCTCGCCGATCTCGAAAGTGATCGACGGCTTCGGACGCTCGACGCCCTCCTGCACCTGGTGCAGGATCTGCAGCGCTTCCTTCTCCGAAATCGGAACCGGCTTCGCTGTGCGCGGATCCTCACCAAGGAAGCCCGTCACGCGCGGCGTATTCTTCACGAGGCTGATCACCTGGTCATTCAGGTGCGCCTTCATCAGAACGTACCCCGGGAAGAACTTACGCTCCGCATCAACCTTCTTGCCACGACGGATCTCGACGACCTTCTCCGTGGGCACGACAATCTGCTCGATCAGGTCGGAAATACCCTTCTGGCGAGCCTTGTTCTCAATATCCTCAGCGACCTTCTTTTCGAAGTTCGAATAAGCGTGAACGATGTACCACCGCGCGGTCATAATCAATTTTCCCCGTAGTCGACGGCGCTAGCGCCCGATGCCCAGAATCAATTCGATGGCCAGAGCCATCAACTGGTCGGACGCGAAAAAGAACAGCGCAGCAATACAGGCGAAGACCATCACCATGATCGTGGAGATCATCGTCTCACGCCGGGTGGGCCACGTCACCTTTGCGGTCTCGGTACGAACCTGCTGAAGGAAGACGAAGGGATTGGTGGTTTTTGACGCCATCTGCCGCTCTTTTTATGTACCCCGAAGATCCGGAGCGTGAAACCCTTCACACAACCCGCCGCCGTACCGCGGAGACTGCGTACGCTCAACCGAATCGATGTCTGAGTCACTGAGTTCTAGACATGCAATTCGGGCGCGTAAAGCCTGATCTCAGCTCCACGCGCCTTGCGTTGTCGGCTGCATATAGAACCGATTTACGAGCGACGCAAGTCCTAACGGATCACTCATTTCGTGAACTGACATCCCGCCCTGTGAACAAGCCGGACAGCGCTCTGGAGATGTAGAAGTAAAATGGCAGGGGCAGCAGGGCTCGAACCCGCGACCTGCGGTTTTGGAGACCGCCGCTCTACCAACTGAGCTATACCCCTGCACCGGTTGGTGGGTGCCTTCTATGTCGACTCTCGCCGCTATGCAAGAGCCCAAAACGCGCTTCCGCACTGTTTTATAACTTTTTTCTCTGCACAAAACTGGGGTAGCCCGCAGCGTGTTTCAAGGCCGCCGGCACGGACCGCCCTGCCCCGTCTCGCAATGACGGCACGTCCGCCCCCCCCAGAAGCGAATCCCCAGGCAAAAAAAAGAACGGGCAGCCGAAGCTGCCCGTCCGATCCGATTCGCATGAAGCGAAAGGTCTTACTCGATGATCGCGGCGACGATGCCGGCGCCGACGGTGCGGCCGCCTTCACGGATAGCGAAGCGCAGGCGCTCTTCCATCGCGATCGGAACGATCAGCTCGACGTCAACGGTGATGTTGTCGCCCGGCATGACCATCTCGGTGCCTTCCGGCAGCTTGATGATGCCGGTCACGTCGGTCGTGCGGAAGTAGAACTGCGGACGGTAGTTCGTGAAGAACGGGGTGTGACGGCCGCCCTCTTCCTTGGTGAGGATGTAAGCCTCAGCCTTGAACTTGGTGTGCGGCTTCACCGAACCCGGCTTGCACAGAACCTGACCGCGCTCGACGTCCTCACGGCTGATACCGCGAACCAGWGCACCGATGTTGTCGCCAGCCTGGCCCTGGTCGAGCAGCTTGCGGAACATCTCGACGCCGGTGACGGTCGTCTTCTGGGTCGGACGGATACCGACGATCTCGACTTCCTCGCCAACCTTG